>JASLES010000383.1 GCA_030151005.1 Silvimonas sp. | reverse complement strand
GTCAGCGCAAAGAGCGCCAGGCGTTGGTTGGCGCTTTTAAGTTGTTCCAGCAAAGCTTCCCGCTCCATATGTTGGGCAATCAGTTTGGAGAACAGATTGATGGCACTGCGCGCACGGTCTGACAACGGCAATTGCCGTTTGCTGGCGGCACATAAGGTACCCACCAGTTCGCCCGTGCCATTGCGGATTGGCGCGCTCACATAGGTTTTGATACCCAGCGCTTTGGCGGCAACCGAATCGGGCCAGTTTCCGGGCACGTCGTCCGTGTACTGGCGGCCTTCTTCAAAAGAGCGTTTGCACAGGGTGTCCGCCCACGGCACGGTCATGTTCTCCGCGATATTGAGCGCGCCCACGTTCATGGCAAATTCGACCAGTTGTGTGGCCGCTTCAGTATCAATGCGGGTGACGTAGGTGGATTCGTAGTCGGTGAGGTTGTGCAGCATTTCCAGCAAGGGTCTTGCCAGTTCTTCCAGGCTACGGGCTGATGAGACCGATTCGGTCAGACGAATCAAAGCGCTTTCCATTGTTCTCCCCATGTCAGTGTTATAAAGCGCGACGATTCATTCTAGAAGCCATGCGCTATCCGGCAAGGCGGGTTTCAGGCCAGGCCGCGTTGCCTGGCGTGGGCTATATCTATGCTGTGCCACCGTTTGTCGGCGTGACAGAAAAACTTGCGCATTTGGGGGTGGTGCGGGCTAATTTGTCATCAAACCTTACGGAATATCCCAATAACATACGGGCGCCGGATGCGGTTTAATACCCGGTTGCCCGTCGTCCTTAAAGCATTGGTTCTTATGTCACTCAAATCCCGATTACTTGTCTTTGTGGCCCTGCTGGTGGCCGTGGTTATTGCCGTTCTCTCTTGCGTGGCTTATTTGCGCATGAAGTCAGAAATCATCACCGGTACCCGCAACGAAATTCATACCGCCGTCCACGGCAACAGCGCTGCCCTGGCGCGCTGGGTTACCCAGCACCGCAATGCGGTGACCGCAGTCGCCGCGCAAGTGCCCGGCGTGACAGACCCCGTGCCCTTTTTGCTGGTAGGCAAGCAAGCGGGCGAGTTTGACCAGTTGTTTGCCGGTTACGCCGACAAGCGCATGATCTACAACCTGGCCGACAAACACCCGCCCGCCGGTTACGACCCCACCGGTCGCACCTGGTACAAAAAAGCGGCCGAAGCCAATGGCCCCATTGTTTCTGACCCATATGTGTTTGCCTCTACCGGCAAACTGGGCGTGACCTTTGCCGCACCGATTGCTCAGGCCGGTGCCCTGACCGGCGTGATCGGTGGCGACGTGGCGCTGGAAGACGTCATCAAAGTGGTGACCGGCATTGAACTGCGCGGTGATGGCTATGCGTTCCTGGCTACGCATGACGGCAAAATCGTGGCGCACCCCAGCCCGGATGCCACGCTCAAGGCCGTGTCTGACATCATGCCTGGCCTGACGCCAGATGCACTGGATAACGCCGAGAAACAAAACGATCTGGTAGAGATTTCCATTGGCGGCACCGACAAATACGTCACCGCCACTGCAGTACCAGGCACCAGCTGGGTGCTGGCGACGGTTAGCGACAAAGCGGCCATGCTGGCACCGCTTAATGGCTTGCTGATCACCTTGCTGGTCTCTGGCGCCGTGGTTGGTGTGCTGGCAGTGATACTGGCTGCTGCCGCGCTGACCAGCATGCTGGCCGGTTTGATCCGCCTGCGTGATGCGCTGGCCGAAATCGCCACTGGCCATGCCGACCTGACCAGGACAATTCCGGTGGGCCGACGTGATGAAATCGGCCTGACTGCCGAAGCCTTCAACCGCTTTGTCTCTCGCCTGCGGACCTTGTTTGTGGACGTGCGCGACAACGCGGTACACCTCACCAGCGGTGTCCGTGATCTGCATGATGTGACCCAGCGACTTTCCAATGAATCGCAACGCCAGGCGGATATTTCCAGCGCAACGGCCGCGACCATTGAAGAAATCACGGTCAGCATCAACCACATTGCAGATGGCGCACGCCAAAGCGAAACCACCGCCAGCGAAACAGGCTCGGTGTCTTTGCAATCGGCGCACGACGTGCAGCAACTGTCCAGCGAGATTGACGGTATTGCACGCTCCGTGGACGCCCTGGCAGATACCCTGGAAGCACTGGGCGTACGCTCCGGCCAGATCACCCATATTGTCGATGTGATCAAGGAAATTGCCGACCAGACCAACTTGCTGGCCCTGAACGCCGCCATTGAAGCCGCCCGTGCTGGCGAAGCCGGCCGTGGCTTTAGCGTGGTGGCCGATGAAGTGCGCAAGCTGGCAGAACGCACCGCCAAAGCCACGGTAGAAATCGGCGGCCTGATTGGCGAAACCGACAACCAGATCCAGGCCGCATTGGGTGATATGTCCAGCACCCGCCAGTCGGTCAGCGCCGGGGTGGATAAATCCCACGCCGTGGCCGATCGCATTGGCGGCATTCATAGCCGCATGGAAAACGTGGTCTCCAGCATCCGTGAAATTGCCGACGCCACGCGAGAACAATCGGTGGCCACCAACGAAATGGCCAAGGCCGCAGAACAGCTCAACCGTTTGTCCAACGAAACCGACGCCGTGGTGCAGCACGCCTCTGGCACGGTTGGTCAGTTGAACGATCGTGCTCGCGCTTTGCATGGTCTGGTGGAACAATTCCAGCTTTGATCCGGAACCGACCATGACCGAAGCTCAAGCCCTGCAACTGGCCACCCACCGCCACTATAAAGGCGGCCTGTACCGCGTGGTGGGTCTGGCGCGCCATTCAGAAACGCTGGAATCCATGACGGTGTACGAACACCTGTGGCCGCACGAACAGGGCCTGTGGGTGCGCCCCACCGACATGTTCAACGGCAAACTGGAGGATGGCCGGGATCGCTTCGCCGCCCTGACGCCAGCAGCCTGAACCGGCTACTCCTGCACCAAAAAAAACCGCCACAATGTGGCGGTTTTTTTATATGCGCACATGCCCGACTACCCCGGTCCATGCGCCCGCACAACCTTGATCCGTGCCAGCAGCATATCCAGTCTGAGCCGCAGCGTATCGCGCGTGAGCACGTCGGTAATCTGCGCCCCCGCCCCCAGTTTGCGCCCCACACTGCCGACGCAAAGCGGGCCGTCTCCGACCAGATCACCCGTCATCACTTTCAGCGTGCCAAAGACATGGCCTGCCGATTTGTCTGCGCCGCTTTCCGACGAAGACGCGCCCAACAGCAAGATGGGCTTGTGGACCAACTCGCCACTACCCACCACCCAATCGAGCGCATTCTTGAACGCGCCGGGCACACCGTGGGCATATTCGGGCGTAGAAAACACCACCCCGTCTGCCGCTTGCAAGGCCGCCTGCCAGCGCGCCACGCTTTCGGGTGTGCCCTGGGCTTCCACGTCCGGGTTGAACAGCGGCAAATCTGCCAGTCCGCTATAGACCGACAAGCTGGCCTCATCGGGCAGCAACCCCGCCAGCGATCGCAACAAGGCCGTATTGAACGACTGCTGCCGCAAACTGCCCGATACGCCCAGAAGCTTGATTGACGCCATCACAAACCAGCCCTGCAAAGTAGAAAAGAGAGAAAAGCGCGGCCGCAAACCTACCGGGCCATTTTGCCCGCCGCCGCAGTATAACCAGAAAACCACGCCAGCCCGACGCCCCAAAATCAGGCGAACGGGCGCTGTGAGATTGCCCCCAAGCCTGCTACAATGCGCCCCTCTGCCCTGCCCGGGTGGTGAAATTGGTAAACACAGCGGACTTAAAATCCGCCGCCGTTAGGCTTGTCGGTTCAAGTCCGATCCCGGGCACCATCTCCAGGCTGTTCCTGGCAGGCGCAAAGCGCCGCTTGATCCTCTCTTCTTCCCTGCGCAACAGTTCAGTGCGCAAACTCCCACCAGTAAAAGCGCCAGCCGCTATCCGCCTAACCCAGCGTTTCTTGAAGAAAAGCGATAAAACTCGCCAACTTGGGTGGCATGTGGGCATCAGGTAGATGCACAACGTGGACGGGCCAGGTCTGCGCCGGCCAATCCGGAAAAAGGCGTACCAGCCGGCCTGCATCCAGGTCTTCCTGCAGCATGACTTGCGGCTGGAAAATCACCCCCAACCCTGCCAGCGCCGCTTCCCGCAGGGCCAGACCGCCATTGACGTCCAGGCGGCCACGCACTGAGACCCGTTCTACGCCATGGCCGTCGGGGCGGCTAAAAGACCATTCACGCTCGGGGCCGGTGGCAGGCATAAAAGCCAGGCAATTGTGCCCGGCCAGATCTGCCGGTACCTGGGGCACCCCAAACCGGGCCAGATATGCGGGCGCGGCGCAGGCAATGCGCGGCGATCGGGCCAATGGCCGCGCAATCAGGCCGGAATCTGGCAGCACGCCAGCCCGAATGGCGGCGTCAAAACCTTCTTCAGCCAGATCGACAAAACGATCGTTAAGAGACAGTTCAAGCTGGACTTCGGGGTAGCGCTCCAGAAACGGCCCAAGCGCAGGTACAAGCACCCGTGTGCCATAGATCACCGGACAACTTATGCGTAGCCGGCCACGCGGACTACGTTGCAGTTCACGTGCGTCCAGGTCGGCAGCGTCTACCAGCGCCAGGATTTCTACACAGCGGGCGTGATAGCGCTTGCCCAGTTCAGTGAGGCTCTGGCGGCGCGTAGTGCGATTGAGCAAGCGCCCGTTGAGCCGGCGCTCCAGTTCCCGGATGTGATTGCCAACCATGGTGGGCGTCATGCCGCTGCCCTCAGCCGCCGCGGCAAAGCTGCCACGTTCAACTACGCGGGCAAAGATAGCCATGCTGTTGAATCGGTCCATTCGTAAATCCTGCTAATGTTCATCCAAACTAATGGCGCGTTTATCAATGATAGCTAAGGAATAATACTCGGGGCTCTGCATTACTCAGAATGCATAACAAGGAGCCAGCATGACTAAACCGAGTACAAACCTTCAACAGCAACGGGTCGTTTTCCTGGGCGGGACGTCAGGGATTGGCCTTGCCACGGCTAAGGCCGCACAGGCCGCCGGCGCGACGGTGATTGTGGTGTCATCGCGCAGTCAGCGCGTCGCGGAGGCGCTCGCCAGGCTGGGCGATCAGGCGCAGGGCTATACCGCCGATTTGAATAACGCCGCCGCCATACAAGCGCTGTTTGAGCAGATCGGGGCGTTTGATCATCTGGTTTACAGTGCCGGCGATGCGCTACGCACCGGGGCCCTGGTCGATATGGACATGGCTACCGTCCGCCAGATGTTTGATATCCGTGTCTTTGGCGCCATTGCAGCCGTCAAATATGCTGCGCCGTTTCTGCGCCCCGGCGGCTCTGTGGTGCTCACCAGCGGCATTGCCAGCGCACGACCGCGTCAAGGCTGGGTGGCCCTCGCCGCCGCCTGCAGCGCAATGGAGGGCCTGACGCGCGCGCTTGCCCTGGAACTGGCGCCGATCCGGGTAAACCTGGTCAGCCCAGGATTGGTACGCACGCCTTTGTGGCACAACCTGCCCGACGCGGATCGCGAGGCGCTCTATGCCGCAAGCGGCGCATCCTTGCCGGTGGCGCGCGTCGGGGAGGCAGAAGACCTGGCGCAAACGTATCTATATCTGATGACCAATCGGTACGCGACGGGGCAGACGCTGATCGTCGATGGTGGCGGGGTCCTGGTTTGATCACGGTATTCCCGGTTTTTACCGGGAATACCGACCGATCTACCTTGCAGCCCACCATTGCGGAGCCACCCCGACACCTGGCTGGAAACGTTTGCGCTAACTACCTGATCTACCTGAATTTTGCCTGAACTGCCCAGCCGCACGCGCACCCGTGGCCGCAATGGCATGCTTGCAGGCAACACCTCAACCCTGTTCGAATAACCCTCAATTTCGCCACCAGGCTCACGTGAACATCATTACCGCTTCTGTTCGTCATGCCGGCCAGATTGCGTCCCTGCATTGGGCCAGTTGGGCCGCCACGTATGGTGACGTACTCACCCCTGACTATCTGGCCCGGATTGCGCCTGAAGAACGCCAGCGTCTCTGGGCGACGCGTTTGTCTGCACCAGCCGCGCACCAGATCGTGCTGGTTGCAGAACAGGCTGCGCAGGTCATCGGGTTTACCTGTCTTTATCTGGCGGAACACCAACAATGGGGCACTTACCTGGACAACTTGCACGTTGCGGCCGGTTGGCAGGGGCAAGGCGTCGGCAAACGCTTGTTGAGGGCAGCGGCACAGGTGTGTGAGGAACGTTGCCCAGGGTTGGGTCTGTATCTGCTGGTCAATCAGGCCAATCAACGTGCCCAGCATTTTTATCAGGCACAAGGCGCGCTCAACGCCCAGCCCGCCGTCTGGCATGCGCCGGATGGCTCTGTGGTGCCTACATTTATCTTCAGGTGGGAGCAGGCCAGCGCGCTCGTCCGGCCCCTGTAAAAGAGTGCGTCCTGATTTGCGTGGTGGCTGCCGTGTTGTGCTGTCGTCGACTTCAGGCTGGCCCGGTGAACCTCTGGAGGTATCTGACAACACGCTTCCGCAAATCCTGCACGATTATGCGTGTGCAACCGCTGCGGTCAGAGTAAGCAAAAGCCCCAGACTACGCCGGTAAAGACAACAAACTACCGGGGGGCATCATGGACATTCTTCATTTCAAATCGCTGCAACGCCCAAACCTGCATTTGCCCAAAGGGCCACTGCAGGACTGGCTTTTTCCGAGTGCGGCGCTCTCGGCCGTGGTGCTGCTTTGCTTGTTTGCAGGCGTTGTGTTTTATCTTGCCCTCGTGTTGCTTGCCGCCCTGCACGCCTGGTAACCGGACTACACATTTGTTTGTTCCGGCTGACAGGTAACTCGGCCGCGCCCTGACCAGCCTGCAGTGCGTGCGGACATAAGCTGGTGTCGCATGGTGCCATTGCGTGCCCCGGCACCACTTTGGAGAACCGTCATGTCCCAAACGCCCTCTCGTCCGTCCAGCAGTGCTTCTGCCGGCAAAAACACGACACAGCCCGAAACCTCGCCCAAGCCGCATCCCAGCATCCAGCCGTACTCCGGCCATCTGGCACCAGACCCCACGCCAGACTGGATGACGGACAAGGGCTCCAGCGCCGGTGATGGCGGGGGCACAGGTATGGGCACTGGCACCGAGGCGGTTAAAAAGCCGGGCAACCCTGCGGGCGCTGGCACAAACCCGCTTACCGGCGTCAACGCGGGTACTGGCATCGGTAAAGAAGATGTCTCAGCCCACGGCAAAGTCACCGAAAACGCCACAGGTGGTCGTGGCTCAAGTATTGATACCGATAAGCACGGCAATCTGCTCAACGGCAAGCGCAAGTAACCCGCATGCATCTGTCGGCAACCACGCGCCGGCACGGGCCCCTGGGTGGCCAGACCGTCTGTGAATCGGACTACGCACCGGAGACGTTTCTCCGACAGCACTGTCCGCCAGCAGCGGACCTCCCTCGTACCATCCCTGTTTTAAGGTAACCCTGCACGCGCCAGGCATTGATATGTCCTGGCGCCGACTCGCGCGATCAGGCCCTGACGTCTGCCGCGCACTCTTTCTTGCCCGCCCCCGGTCACTGGCCGGGGTGCCTGCAGCCACACTTCAGCCGTAAGGAGCCAGATGATGTCTGCTCGCCCCCACAAACACGCCGATTCCGGTTCTGCCGGTACGCTTGCCGATGCACGCAAGGAACAAGCCCATGCGCAGCAGCAAATGGCCAGCGATATACCGTGGAACGACACCAAAAATGCCGAATACGGCGCGCTCGCCCAGACTCCCCATCAGGGTGAAACCGCCCGTGCTGTCACGCCGCTGGCTCATGCCAGCACGGTGACGGAACACAACACAAATACCAAAACCGGCGACGGGCAGCCACCCAGCGGCGAAAGCCCGGTTGCCGGGTCTCTGGATCGCGTGCGCACTGACGACACGGATCAAGCACTGACCACCAATCAAGGTGCGTCTGTGGCAGACAACCAGAATTCGCTCAAGGCTGGTTTGCGTGGCCCGACGCTGATGGAAGATTTCATCCTGCGCGAGAAACTCACGCACTTTGACCACGAGCGCATTCCGGAACGCGTGGTGCACGCCCGTGGCTCTGCAGCACACGGGTATTTTGAAAGCTATGAGGATCTATCCGGCCTGACCCGCGCCGCGCCGTTCGCCAAAGCCGGTAAGCGCACGCCGGTGTTTGTGCGGTTTTCTACTGTTGCAGGCGAGCGTGGCTCTGCCGACACCGTGCGGGACGTGCGCGGCTTTGCGGTCAAGTTCTATACGGATGAAGGCAACTGGGATCTGGTCGGCAATAACATGCCAGTGTTCTTTATCCAGGACGCCATGAAATTCCCCGATCTGATCCACGCGGTCAAACCGGAACCCAACAACGGCATCCCGCAAGCGGCCAGTGCGCATGACACCTTCTGGGATTTTGCCTCGCTCTCACCAGAAATCGCCCACATGCTGCTGTGGCACACGTCAGATCGCGCCCTGCCGCGCAGCTATCGCACCATGCAGGGTTTTGGTGTGCACACCTTCCGCCTGATCAACGACCAGGGCGAGGCGGTATTCTGCAAGTTCCACTGGCAACCGGCGGCCGGCACGCATTCACTGGTCTGGGATGAAGCCCAACGTATTTGCGGCGCAGACCCGGACTTTCACCGCCGCGATTTGTGGGATGCCATCGAATCCGGTGAATACCCGGAATGGGAACTGGCTTTGCAAGTCTTCACCGCAGAACAGGCGGACGGGTTTGAGTTTGATGTGCTGGACCCCACCAAGCTAGTGCCAGAAGAACAGGTGCCACTGAAGGTGGTGGGCAAAATGGTGCTGGATCGCAATCCGGATAACTTCTTTGCCGAGACCGAACAGGTGGCGTTTTGCACCGCGCATATCATCCCCGGGATTGACTTCAGCAATGACCCGTTGCTGCAAGGGCGCATCCACTCTTATCTGGATACGCAGATCAGCCGGCTGGGCGGGGCCAATTTCCACGAATTGCCCATCAATGCGCCCGTCGCCCCGGTACACAACAATCAGCGCGATGGCATGCATCGCCAGGCACTCAATCGTGGCCGGGTTGCATATGAGCCCAACTCACTGGGCGGCGGGTGCCCGTTTCAGACTGGCGTTGCGGGGTTTACCAGTTTTCCGGAGCCCATCCATGCCGACAAAATCCGTGGCAAGGCAGAGAAATTTGCCGATCACTACTCGCAAGCCCGGCTGTTCTGGAAAAGCCAGACCGAGGCCGAGCAAAACCACATCATCAACGCCTTCCGGTTTGAACTGGGCCACGTACAAACCCAGGCCGTGCAAGAGCGTGTGGTGGCCATGCTGGTGAATATCAATCCCCGCCTGGCCAGCGCCGTAGCGCAAGGGCTGGGTTTTGCCTTGCCGCAAGCCCTGCCCTTGGCTACCAGTGCCTCCATTGCGGACTACCCACCCTCTCCGGCATTGTCTTTACACCATTTGCCCGGCAAGACGGGTATCCGTACGCGCAAAGTCGCCATCGTGCTGGGTGAAGACGCGGATCAGCAACAGCTTGAAGAAGTGCTCAACGCGCTGCATGAAAAAGGAGCGGTAACCCAAGCCATTGCCAGCCGTCCGCGCCCGGGTCACGACACACCGACGACCGCCACCGTGCTGAGCGCGACATCGCCGGTTTTGTACGACGGCATGATCGTGATTGCCGGGGAGGCAGGTGCCAACCAGTTATCCACCGACCCGCTGGCGCGGGAGTTCGCCCAGTTACAGCACCGTCATGGCAAACCGCTACTTGCCCTGGGTGCCGGCAACGCGTTATTCCAGGCAGCCAGTTTGTCCGCAACCTTGCCCGATGGCGGCCGGGACAACGCCTTGCTGACCGCGCCGGAGGATCAAACCAGCGACCTGCTGACGCAGTTCATGAGTGTGCTGGCGATAGGACGCATCAGCGGGCGGGAGACGCCGCCCGACTTCTCGTGACTGATCAGGGTAGAACGAGCCCGCCCTCATCCGCGGGACGCTACGGCCGCATTTATGGTCGGGTCGGCGGCGTCAAAAACGACAGGCTTGCCGTGGTATGCGTGTTGCTGACGCTGGCCACGGTGTCGGCACTGCTCTCGTCTTTGAGTGCGACGCCAGTGAGCTGCCGCTGCTGCGCCTGGGTTAGCAGGTAATCCAGCCGCCAGGCGGCTTCGGTATAACTCATGCCGCCTGGCCGGATGTTGGAAATACAGTTGCGCTCTGCATCGCTCATGCCCACGCGCGGCATCCAGCTCAGGTAAAGCCCCATGCTGTCGGGCGAACTCAAGCCTGGCCGCTCGCCAATCAAAACGACCACCAGCCGCGTGCGCAACAGGCTGCCCACTTCATCCCCCACGGCGACACGGCCTTGCCGCACGATGGCCAGTGGCGCCTGGCGCCAGCCGTGCGCAGCCAGCCGGGTTTGCAGGGTGGCCAGAAACGGCACGGCGTTGGTGGCAATGGCCAGCGCCGACAAGCCGTCTGCAATGACAAAACCAATGTCATACAACGGCGCGTTATGGGGTGTGTCTGCATCCGCCAGCGCCGCGCGTGAGTCCTGGCTCAGTTGCCGTCCCAGGTCGGGCCGTTGCAGATAGGTCAGTCTGTCCGGGGCGGCGCTCTGCAGAATGTGGCTCTCTGGCGCACCGGGGATGTCGGCAGCGATCAGTTGCTGTTGCAGCTGTTCTGCATCCAGCGCCTGGTGCACGGCATCGCGCGCCTGGGCGTGCGCCAGTTGAAACGCCAGTTGCGCGTGCGTGGGCAAACTGACGCCGGCGCGGCCCAGGGCAATGCGGGCGGAGGTAAACCGTCGC
>JASLES010000381.1 GCA_030151005.1 Silvimonas sp. | reverse complement strand
GTCGTGTGCTGGGCATTGTTGGCTTTTTGCTGGCGTTTTGCGCCGCGCTGGGCGCCATCTTCTGGTATTTGCAACAACCGCCTTCACCTGAACTGAATGCAGCGCAGGTGGCCTCCGCACCACAACCGGCGTCTGAGCCTGTGGTGGAGATTGCCAGCGCCCCGGTTGCATCGGATGTCGTGGCTTCGGCGCCCGTAGCGGTCGCTTCGGCTGTGCAAAATGCGCTCGCGCCGACCCCGGCGCCGGTTGCCGCGCCGACCAGTGCGCCTGTGATGGTCGCGCAGGCTGCAACTCCGACACCCACGCCGGCAGTGGTTGGCAACGGTGAACTGCGCATTGTGGCGGATGAAGATACCTGGGTGCAGGTGGTCGATGCCAATGGCAATCGCCTGGTCAGCAATTTGCTCACAGCGGGTTCCGATCGCAGTCTGGGCGGCACGCCGCCGTATCACATCAAGATTGGCAATGCGCCAAAAACCCGTGTCTGGCTGCGTGGTCAGGTCGTGGATTTGTCGCAATACACGAAAACACAAGTCGCTACGTTCGAACTGAAATAACAACAACGAACGAGTGGCATTGAAGCAGAAGCAAACATCATGATCACCGACAACATCCCGCGCCGGGCTACCCGGCAGGTGCGCATCGGCAACGTATGGGTGGGCAGTGACCACCCGATCGTTGTCCAGTCCATGACCAACACCGATACCGCTGATGCCAAAGGTACTGCGGACCAGATCTTCGATCTGTGGCGCGCCGGCTCGGAAATGGTCCGGATCACCGTCAACAGCCCGGAAGCTGCCTCACAAGTTGCGCGTATCCGCGACATGCTGGCCGCCCGGGATTGCCACGTCCCCATCGTTGGCGATTTCCATTTCAATGGTGACCGGCTGCTGCGTGACTATCCGGATTGTGCTGAGGCGCTGGCCAAGTATCGTATCAACCCGGGTAATGTCGGCAAAGGTTCGAAAAAGGACGAGAAGTTTGCGTTCATGATCGAAAAAGCCGTCGAATACGACAAGCCGGTGCGCATTGGCGTTAACTGGGGCTCGCTTGATCAAGCGCTGGCCGTGCGCTTAATGGACGAAAACGCCAAACTCTCCAAGCCGTTGCCTGCTGAAGCGGTCATGCGTGAAGCGTTGATCCGGTCTGCACTGGATTCGGCTGCGCAGGCCGTGTCCTGGGGCTTGTCGCCTGACAAGATCATACTGTCCTGCAAGGTGTCGCATGTGCAGGATCTGATCGCCGTCTACCGTGATCTGGCCGGTCGTTGCGATTACCCGCTGCATCTGGGGTTGACTGAAGCGGGCATGGGTTCCAAAGGGATCGTGGCCTCCAGCGCCGCGCTGGCGGTGCTGCTGCAGGAAGGCTATGGCGATACCGTGCGCATTTCGCTGACGCCAGAGCCGGGCGGCGATCGCACCAAAGAAGTCGTGGTGGCCCAGGAGCTCTTGCAAACCATGGGTTTGCGCTCGTTTACCCCGTTGGTCACGGCGTGTCCGGGTTGCGGTCGCACGACCTCTACCGTCTTCCAGGAGCTGGCTCAAGGCATTCAGCAGTTTTTGCGTGAGCAAATGCCAGTCTGGCGCCTGCAATATCCTGGCGTAGAAGATCTCAAGGTGGCAGTCATGGGCTGTGTGGTGAACGGTCCCGGTGAATCCAAGCTGGCCGACATCGGCATCAGCCTGCCAGGCACTGGGGAAGTGCCGGTTTGCCCGGTCTATGTGGATGGCGAAAAAACGGTGACCCTCAAAGGTGAGCGTGTGACCGAAGAATTTCTGGCTATCGTGCAAGACTACGTGGTGACACGCTACCAGGAAGGCGGCGCCAAACGACGGGAAACCGCAGCGCCGCGCACGATTCCACTTAAACAAATCTGACCGCTGCGCGCCGCCCCGAATGGGCGGCGCGTGTCTTTACCCACACCGGATTGATCAAATGAGTAAAAACATTGAGGGCGTTCGCGGCATGAATGACGCGCTGCCCGTCGTCACCAAGGGTGCGCCGATTGCGACCCCTGCCTGGCTGTATCTGGAGTCTGTCGCCCGTGAGTGGCTCGCCGCCTATGGCTACAAGCAGATTCGTACCCCGATCGTGGAATCGACCGATCTGTTTGTGCGCGGTGTAGGTGAGCACACGGACATTGTTGAGAAAGAAATGTACTCGTTTGAGGACCGGCTTAACGGTGAGCGCCTGACGCTGCGCCCGGAAGGTACGGCGGGTACGGTACGCGCGTGTATCGAACATGGTCTGCTGTACAACCAGACTCAGCGCCTGTGGTACATCGGCCAGATGTACCGGCATGAGCGTCCGCAAAAGGGCCGCTATCGCCAGTTTCACCAGATCGGTGCCGAAGCCTTTGGTTTTGAAGGTCCGGATGTGGATGCCGAGCAGATTGTCATGCTGGCCGATCTGTTCAAGCGCCTTGGCCTGACTGGTTTGACGCTGGAACTCAATACCCTGGGCGAGGCAAGCGAGCGCGCTGCCCACCGTGCGGAACTGATCAAATATCTGGAAGGCTTCAAGGACCAACTGGATGAAGACGGTCAGCGCCGCCTGTATACCAACCCGCTACGCGTGCTGGATACCAAGAACCCGGCGTTACAGGACATGGCCAACAATGCGCCGCGCCTGCTGGATTTTCTCGGTGAAAAATCCAGCGCCCACTTTGAAATGCTGAAGGCATTGCTGGATGCTGCGGGTGTGGCTTACGTCATCAATCCGCGTCTGGTGCGGGGGCTGGATTATTACAATCTGACCGTGTTCGAGTGGACGACCACTGAACTGGGTACTCAGGCTACCGTGGGTGGTGGCGGTCGTTATGACGGCCTCGTTGAGCAACTGGGCGGCAAGCCTTGCCCGGGTGTGGGCTTTGGTTTGGGTATTGAGCGTCTGTTGTTGTTGCTGGAAGCGCAAGGCATCGTGCCGCCGGCACAAGATCCTGATGTCTATCTGGTGCATTCCGGCGAAGGCACGGGTACCGCTGCGTTCAAACTGGCCAATGCTCTGCGTAGCGAAGGCCTGGCTGTGGTACTCCATTGCGGTGGTGGCAGCTTCAAGTCGCAATTCAAGAAGGCAGATGCTTCCGGCGCACGCTTTGCCGTGGTCATTGGCGATGAAGAAGTCGCCAGCGGTACGGCCAATCTGAAAACGCTGAAAGGCGAGGGTGCTGGCGCACAAGTGACATTGCCTTTGACCGACCTTGCCACGCAAATTCGGGCATAATCCGAAACCTGATCTTATATGCGTCGTTACCCGCGTTATGCGGTGGCGGCGCATTCATCCAAATAACAAGCAGCACAACAGGAAATCAGAATGGCTTTTGATTTGCAAGAACAGGAACAGATTGCCGAACTGAAGGCAGCCTGGGAAAGCTGGGGCAAGTTTGTTGCAGGCGCAGTTGCAATTGCACTGGTTGGCTATCTGGGCTGGACCGGCTGGAACTGGTATGCCAACAAGCAGGCTCAGGCCGCTGGCGACGAATACTCGGTCTTCGAGAAAGCCTACAGCGCGGACCCGACCAAGGCCGGCGCGCAAGCGGACGCCCTGAAAAAAGATTATCCGGATAGCCCGTTTACGGCACGCGCTGCGTTGCTGGCCGCCAAAGGCGCGGCTGATGCAAATGATGCCAAGACCGCTACGGACCAGCTGAGCTGGGTGATTGCCCATTCTGCAGAATCTGCCGTGCGTGATGCCGCCCGCATGAGCCTTGCCGCAGTTCAGCTTGACCAGAAGCAATACGATGTGGCGCTCAAGACACTGAGCGGTCGTGAGAACGAGTCTTACACCCCGTTGTTTGCGGAAGCCCGTGGCGATGTGCTCGCTGCCAAGGGAGACGCTGCCGGCGCCCGTGACGCTTACAAGGACGCTTTGGCCAAGCTCGACAAGAACGCTGGTAATACCCGCTTTGTTGAAGTAAAACTCGCTGCTCTCGGAAATTCCTGATATGTCTTTGCAACGTCAGTTTGTTCGTGGTTTGTGCTTGAGCGCAATTGCCCTGGCACTGGCCGCTTGTGCCGCTCCCAGCAACGCGCCGACGCCGTCACCGCTGCCCGTGGTCAAGAACACTGCCAATGTGGCGGTAGAGTGGCGAGCCTCCGCCGGGAGCGAGTCTGAGTTCCTGCGTTTCTTGCCGGCGAACCTGGGCGACCTCGTGGTGGTGGCCGGTGCACCTGACCGCCTGACTGCGTACAAACTGGATCGCGGCACAGTGCAGTGGCAAGTGCGCCTGGAAAAACCGGTTGCCGGTGGTGTAGGTGCGGGTAACGGCGTGGTTGCTGTGGGTACGCTCAAAGGCATGGTTTATGTTTTTGATGCCAACGGCAAACCACTGTGGAACAGCCAGGCAACCAGCGAAATTGTTGCGCCGCCCGCCATCGTCAATGATGTCGTACTGGTGCGTACTGGCGATGGCAAGATTTCTGCGTTGTCGATCGCGGACGGTTCGGTGAAATGGCAGTTCTCCCGTCAATTGCCGACTCTGACGCTGCGCAACTACGCGCCGCTTACCGTGGCTGACGGCGTGGTCTACGCTGGTCTGCCGGCCGGGCACTTGACCGCGCTGGCGGCCGAAGATGGTCGGGTGTTGTGGGATAACGTGGTCGCGCAACCCAAGGGCGCTACCGAGGTTGAGCGTGTTGCCGACGTTGTCTCCGCGCCGTTGATTACCGGCGGCTCTGTGTGCGCTGCTGCATATCAAGGTCGTGTAGCGTGTTTTGACCGCCGCAGTGGTTCCACCGTCTGGTCGCGTGAAGCCTCCAGCTATTCGGGCGTTGCCGTCGATGGTAACAAGGTCTTTCTGACCGACGATCAAGGCCATGTGCGCGCTTACGAGCGTGAAACCGGCCGTAGCGTTTGGGAGCAAGACAAGCTGGCCGCCCGTATTGTCAGTGCGCCATCCGTTCTGGGCGGTTACGTCGCCGTGGCCGATTACCAGGGCTACGTTCATCTGCTTAACGAAGACGACGGCAGTTTCGTCGCACAACTCGCCACCGACGGCAGTCGTATCGCCGCGGCACCGCAAACATTCTCTGACCATCTGATCTTGCAGTCCCAAAAGGGCGATGTTTATTCGGTTGGTATAAAGTAAACGCATGAAGCCAACGATTGCCCTGGTAGGGCGCCCCAATGTGGGCAAATCCACTCTGTTTAACCGGTTGACCAAAACGCGGGATGCGTTGGTCGCCGACATGCCCGGCTTGACCCGAGATCGCCACTACGGTCACGGCAAGGTGGGTGATCGTCCGTACTTTGTGGTGGACACCGGCGGTTTTGAGCCGGTAGTGGACGAAGGCATTCTGCATGAAATGGCCCGCCAGACGTTGCAGGCCGTGGATGAAGCCGATGCCGTGATTTTCATTGTGGATGGCCGTACCGGCATTACCCCGCAAGACAAGATCATTGCGCAGCGCCTGCGCGAGAGTCAGCGCCCGGTCTGGGTCGCCGTCAACAAGGTTGAGGGCATGACCCGCGGCGTTGTGGTGGCGGACTTTTACGAGTTGGGCCTGACTGAGCCGACCGCCATTTCTGCCTCGCATGGCGAGGGCGTTCGCGAACTCATCAGCGAAGTACTTGAGCGCTTTCCGGTAGATGAAGAATCGGCCGAAGCCGATCATCCCAAGTTTGCCGTGATTGGCCGCCCGAACGTGGGCAAGTCCACGTTGGTGAATGCCGTGCTGGGTGAAGAGCGCGTCATTGCGTTTGACCAGCCGGGCACCACGCGTGACTCGGTGTACATCGATTTTGAGCGTAATGATCGGCAATACACCATTATCGACACCGCTGGCATGCGCCGCCGCGGCAAGATTGATGATGTGATCGAAAAATTTTCCGTCATCAAGACCATGCAGGCGGTCACCGACGCCAACGTCGCTGTTCTGGTGCTCGATGCCACGCAGGAAGTGTCGGATCAGGACGCCCGCCTGGCCAGTTTTGTGCTGGAAACCGGGCGCGCGCTGGTGGTGGCCATCAACAAGTGGGAATCCGCGGACGAAGTCCAGCGTGACCGGATCAAGCGTGAGATTGAGCGCAAGCTCACCTTTCTTGATTTTGCCAAGTTCCACTATATCTCTGCCTTGCGTGGGCAGGGGGTAGGCGATCTGTTCAAATCCATCGACCAGGCGTATCACGCGGCGATGATCAAGATTCCGACGCCCAAACTCACGCGTGCGCTGCAACTGATGGTAGAGCGTCAGCAGCCGCCGCTCTCCGGCAAGATTCGACCCAAACTGCGCTACGCTCACCAGGGTGGGACTAATCCTCCGGTGGTGGTGGTGCACGGCAATGCGCTGGAACAGATTCCGGCGGTGTACTGGCGTTATCTTGAACGCAGCTTCATGACCATGTTCAAGTTGCAAGGTACACCCTTGC
>JASLES010000330.1 GCA_030151005.1 Silvimonas sp. | reverse complement strand
GTTGCCGCCGTGGATGGTGCCGATACCTACGCGGTGGTCTTGCCGGCCCTCTCTGGCCAGCAATCCATTGAACAGACACTGGCGCTGTGCGATGGCCTGATGTTCACCGGTAGCCCTTCCAACGTTGAACCCCACCATTATTCCGGCCCGGGTAGCGCACCTGGCACCCTGCATGATCCCGCTCGTGATGCCACCAGTTTGCCGCTGATCCGCGCCGCCATCGACGCTGGCGTGCCGGTGTTTGGCATCTGCCGCGGCTTTCAGGAAATCAATGTCGCGCTCGGCGGCACGCTCTATCAGAAGGTGCATGAAGTCACCGGCATGATGAGCCACCGCGAACGTGAAGAAGATCCGCTGGAAGTCCAGTACGGCCCGGCGCATGAAATCACCATTGTGCCGGATGGCAAACTGGCTGGCTGGTACAAGGCTGGTGAAGTCACCGTCAATTCACTCCACAACCAGGGCGTGCAGCAGCTGGCCCCATCGGCCCAGGTGGAAGCGATTGCGCCTGATGGTCTGGTTGAGGCCTTCAGCGTGAAGGGCGCGAAGAGTTTTGCCTTTGCAGTGCAATGGCATCCGGAGTGGCAGTTTGCAAATAGTCCGCTTTCTGTCGCCATGTTTGAGGCGTTTGGCGCAGCCTGCCGGCAAAGGAGGGCAGAAAAAGAGAAGTAGGGGCCGTTCAACGGCAGCTGCAAACGCAGCACAGGTTTGAACAGGCACCCAGGCCGATAGCGCCGGGAAAACAGGGTGTGGCAACCGCCATGCCCCAAAGAGTCAATTTCCGTGGTTGAGAAGCTGGTTTCGACTCACCCCGCAATGATGCGGAGCAAGAAACCGGCGTAGCTGTAGCACAAACAAGGCAAGGCAGTGGAGTGCGACGTACAAAAGCGGGCTGACAAGGCGTGCGAACGCAGACAGTACGCATATGTACGGCAAGTGAGCACAACGCAGTCAGCACGCTTTTGTACGGAGCGACCAGCTAACCATCGAAATGGGCCCTGCAACGGGACTGATACATCGTGGATAAAATTACAGACTTTCTGAAAGAACATCGCATTACCGAAGTAGAGTGCGTCGTACCAGACATGACCGGCATTGCCCGCGGCAAAATCATTCCGCGTAGCAAGTTTGAAACTGGCGAAAACATGCGTCTGCCGGCCGCCGTACTGTTCCAGACCGTAAACGGCGACTATCCGGATGATGAAAGCATCTCTGGCCCGACCGATCCGGACATGATTTGCGTGCCGGATCCGGACGCCATCCGCCTTGTACCCTGGGCTATCGACCCAACCGCTCAGGTGATTCACGATTGCGTGCACTTTGACGGCTCGCCAGTGGAATACTCCCCACGCCAGGTTCTGAAGCGCGTGCTCAAGCTATACACAGACCGCGGCTGGAAGCCCGTCGTGGCGCCGGAACTGGAGTTCTATCTCGTTGATGTGAACAAGAATCCGGATATCCCGCTGCAACCGCCGGTGGGCCGTTCTGGCCGCGCAGAAGTAGGCCATCAGGCTTACTCGATTGAGGCGGTAAACGAGTTCGATCCGCTGTTTGAAGACATCTACGATTATTGTGAATCGCAAGATCTGGAAGTCGATACGCTGATCCACGAAGTCGGCGCCGCGCAAATGGAAATCAACTTCCTGCACGGCAACCCGCTGGATCTGGCCGACCGCGTGTTCCTGTTCAAGCGCACCGTGCGTGAAGTGGCCCTGCGCCACAACATGTACGCCACCTTCATGGCCAAGCCGATGGAGAACGAACCGGGTTCGGCCATGCATGTGCATCAAAGCGTGGTGGACATCAATACCGGCGAGAATATTTTCAGCCGCGCTGATGGCAAAGAATCAGAACTCTTCTACCACTACATCGCCGGTCTGCAAGCCTATGTGCCGGAACTGATGCCGATTTTCGCGCCGTTTGTGAACAGCTATCGTCGCCTGTCCCGCTTTACCGCTGCGCCGATCAACATCCAGTGGGGTTACGACAACCGCACCGTGGGTCTGCGTGTACCGATGTCCGGCCCGGAAGGTCGCCGTGTCGAGAACCGCATTGCCGGCGTGGATTGCAACCCGTACCTGGCCATCGCCGCTACGCTGGCCGCCGGTTACCTGGGCATGGTGCAACGCCTGAATCCGACCGAGCCGATCAGTACCGACGCCTACAACATGCCGTATGAACTGCCGCGCAATCTGGAGTCCGCCATTGCCCAGATGCGTGCCAGCACGGCGCTGCCAGAGGTGCTGGGTGCGGCCTTCATGCAGGCTTACCTGAGCGTGAAAGAGACGGAATACGAAGCGTTTTTCCGTGTGATCAGTTCCTGGGAACGACGGCACTTGCTGCTGTACGTCTAAGACCGTGCCCAAATCGCAACAAGGAAAACGATCATGCTGAACCAAACACAACGTACCACTCAAGAATGGCAACAACTGGATGCCGCGCACCATCTGCATCCGTTCTCGGACATGGGTTCGCTCAACAAGGCCGGTAGCCGGGTGATTACCCGCGCCAAGGGCGTGTATCTGTG
>JASLES010000263.1 GCA_030151005.1 Silvimonas sp. | reverse complement strand
GGTGATTGACGCCGCCAAGGGCGTGGAAGACCAGACCATCAAGCTGTTGAATGTCTGCCGCTTGCGCCACACGCCAATCGTGACCTTCATGAACAAGTATGACCGGGAAGTGCGTGACAGCCTGGAACTGCTTGATGAAGTGGAGTCCGTGCTCAAGATCCGCTGTGCGCCGGTGACCTGGCCAATCGGCATGGGCAAGACTTTCCGCGGCGTGTATCACATCCTCAATGATCAGGTGTTGTTGTTTACCGCTGGCGCAGAACGCGACAGCGATGTCACCGAAATCATTGAAGGTCTGGATAACCCCAGACTGGACGAGTTGTTTCCGCTGGAAATAGAACAAACCCGCATGGAACTGGAACTGGTGCGTGGCGCATCACACCCGTTCAATCTGGACGAATTCCTGGCCGGCACACTGACGCCTGTGTTCTTTGGTTCTGCCATCAACAACTTTGGCGTGCGTGAAATTCTGAACGCGCTGGTCGACTGGGCCCCGGCTCCGGGCGCGCGCGATGCCACCCTGCGCCCCGTCGCGCCGTCCGAAACCAAATTCTCGGCGTTTGTGTTCAAGATCCAGGCCAATATGGATCCCAAACACCGCGACCGCATTGCGTTTCTGCGTGTGTGCTCGGGCCATTTTGAACGCGGCATGAAATTCAAACACCTGCGTCTGGGTCGCGATATTGCGGCCAACTCGGTTGTCACATTTATGGCGCAAGGTCGGGAACAAGTCGAAGAAGCCTTTGCCGGCGACATTATCGGCCTGCCCAACCACGGCAATATCCAGATTGGTGATTCGTTTTCGGAAGGCGAGGCACTGGCCTTTACAGGCATCCCTTACTTTGCGCCGGAGATGTTCCGCGTGGTGCGCATCCGCAATCCGCTCAAGATCAAGCAATTGCAAAAAGGGTTGCAGCAATTGGGCGAAGAAGGTGCGGTACAGGTCTTCAAGCCGCTCAATGGTTCGGACCTGATTCTGGGTGCGGTGGGCGTGCTGCAGTTTGAAGTGGTCGCCAGCCGGCTTGCCAATGAATATGGCGTGGACGCCATGTTCGAGCCGATCACCATCTACACGGCGCGTTGGGCTTCATGCACCGACGCCAAGCGCCTGGCAGAATTTGAGCGCGCCCTGGAAAACAATCTGGCACGCGACGCGGCGGACAGCCTGGCTTACCTGGCCACCAGCCGGGTGAATCTGGAACTGACGCAGGAGCGCTGGCCAGAGATCGTCTTCCACGAAACCCGTGAGCATGCCGTCACGCTCTAACGCTGTTTGCACGTTCAGTGGTACCCACAAAAAAAGCACCGGTTATCCGGTGCTTTTTTTATTGCGCTTGCAATTTATCCAATCTGATCAAGCCTTAGAGAGGCGCAATAGCAGGTCAGTCATTTCCCGCAGAAAAACTACGAAACAAAACTACAGATTTATCTATTCTGCATCAAACCCCAAGCCAGATTTTTGATCTGGATCAAATATTTTCACCAGCCATAAGCTGTTGATCTGTGTAGATATTTGCGAAGATATGGGCATGACGCGGTGCTATTCTAACTGCACCAAAACCCTGTGGCGAACCCAAGGGTATATCTGTAGGTCCATGTCAAACAGACAGTCACCAAGGAGCATCACCATGAACGCACCTGAAGTTAACCTGCAACTTGATGCCTGGCGTGGTTTCACCGCCGGCGAGTGGCAGAAAAAGGTCGCCGTACGCGATTTCATCCAGGAAAACTATACCCCGTACGCAGGTGATGACAGCTTTCTGGCTGGACCGACTGAACGCACTACCCAACTGTGGAATGAACTCTCTGTTCTTCTGAAAGAAGAACGCCTGCGCGGCGTGCTGGAAGTCTCCGCACAAGTAGGCTCCTCCATCACATCGCATGCACCGGGTTATATCAACAAAGACCTGGAAACCATCGTCGGTCTGCAAACGGATGCCCCGCTGCGCCGCGCCATCATGCCAAACGGCGGCCTGCGCATGGTGCAGAACTCGCTGGCAGCCTACCACTTTGAAGAATCGCCGCTGATTGCAGAAATCTTCACCAAGTATCGCAAAGACCACAACATGGGCGTGTTTGACGCCTACACCCCGGAAATCATGGCTTGCCGCCGTTCTGGCGTGATTACTGGTCTGCCGGATGCGTATGGCCGCGGCCGTATCATTGGCGACTATCGCCGCGTGGCTCTGTACGGCGTGGACTTTTTGATTGCCGACAAGAAGCGTGAAAAAGCAGAACTGGACGACGTTGCCTTTACCGAAGACGTGATCCGCCTGCGTGAAGAGCTTTCCGAACAGATCAAGGCGCTGGGCGAACTCAAGCAAATGGGTCAGTCCTACGGTTTTGACCTGGCACGCCCTGCCGCAACCGCGCAAGAAGCAATCCAGTGGCTGTATCTGGGCTACCTGGCTGCCGTGAAGGAACAAAACGGCGCAGCCATGTCGATTGGCCGTACCACCACCTTCCTTGATGTGTACATCGACCGCGATCTCAAGGAAAACCGCATTACCGAATCCGAAGCGCAGGAAATGATCGACCACATGGTCATGAAGCTGCGTATCGTGCGGTTCCTGCGTACCCCGGAATACGACGAGTTGTTCTCCGGCGATCCGACCTGGGTTACTGAGTCGATTGGCGGTGTGGGCCTGGACGGCCGCGCTCTGGTCACCAAATCCAGCTTCCGCGTACTGCATACCCTGTACAACCTGGGCCCGGCACCGGAACCTAACCTGACCGTGCTGTGGTCGACCGCCTTCCCGCAGGGTTTCAAGGAGTTCTGCGCCAAGGTGTCGATTGATACCTCCGCCATCCAGTACGAAAACGACGATCTGATGCGCCCCAAGTGGGGTGACGATTACGCCATTGCCTGCTGCGTGTCCGCCATGGCTGTGGGCAAGCAGATGCAGTTCTTCGGTGCCCGTGTGAACGTGGCCAAGGCCATGCTCTACGCCATCAACGGCGGTGTGGATGAAAAGAGCGGCAAGGTCGTGGCCAAGGGCTTTGATCCGATCAAGGGCGACGTGCTCAATTACGACGAAGTCGTGGGCAAGTACGACAAGATGCTGGACTGGCTGGCCAAAACCTACGTGACCGCGCTGAACTGCATCCACTACATGCACGACAAGTACGCCTACGAAAGGATCGAAATGGCGCTGCATGACCGCGATATCCTGCGCACCATGGCGTGTGGTATTGCGGGTCTGTCGGTGGCTGCCGATTCGCTGTCTGCCATCAAGCATGCCAAGGTGCACGTGATTCGCAACGAAGCCGGCCTGGCCGTGGATTACAAGATCGAAGGTGCTTACCCGGCCTATGGCAACAACGATGACCGCGTCGATGATATTGCCGTCTGGATTACTGAATCCATGATGAACAAGATCAAGGCCCAACCGGCGTTCTACCGTAACTCCATGCCGACCCAATCGGTGCTGACCATCACCTCTAACGTGGTGTATGGCAAGAAGACCGGCAATACGCCGGACGGTCGCCGCGCTGGCATGCCGTTCTCGCCGGGCGCCAACCCTATGAACGGTCGTGACGAAAACGGCTTTATCGCTGCAGGCTTCTCGGTCTCCAAGATTCCGTACGAAGCCGCGCTGGATGGTATCTCCTGGACTGCCTCGATGACCCCGGATTCGCTGGGCCATAACGAGAAAGACCGGATGCGTACGCTGGCGGCATCGATTGATGGTCTGTTCGGCCCGCACGGCGAAGGCGGTGGTTCTGCCTGCCAGGCAACCGACGCGGTGGAAAACGCCATGGATCAGTTGTTCCACCTGAACATGAACGTGCTGAACCGTGACACGCTCAAAGACGCCATGGAGCACCCGGAAAACTATCCGCAACTGACCGTGCGGGTATCGGGCTACGCTGTGAACTTTGTGAAGCTGACCCGCGAACAGCAACTGGACGTGATCAGCCGTACCTTCCACGACCGCGTTTGATCGAAACACCCCGGGCGGCAGGCTCTACGCCGCCCGGTTTTCAGTAATACGTAACAAGGCAATCAATCATGGCGCAACTGTTCCATCTGAATATGAACGTGCTCAATCGCGAAATGCTGGAAGACGCGATGGAGAACCCGGACAAATATCCGCAACTGACCGTGCGCGTGTCAGGCTATGCAGTGAATTTCGTCAAACTCACTCGTGAGCAGCAACTGGACGTCATCAGTCGCACTTTTCACGAAAAAATCTGATACTCAATGTATGTCGGCAGTGCCGGCAGCATGAGAGACATCCATGACGGACCGGTGGAGCCCATGCTTGCCGGTCCGTTTTCATTGATGACCACTGGTAGATAAAACATGGAAACCATCGAGCTGAAAAAAGTGGGCGAGATTGCACCGCCTCTCTTTAATGACGCGGGGCTGCCGGCGGGTTTTGTCCATTCAATTGAAACCGGCGCGGCCGTGGATGGCCCGGGCATGCGTTTTGCGCTGTTTGTGAGCGGCTGTCAGTTCAGGTGTCTGTACTGCCACAACCCCGACACCTGGAAGCTGCATAACGGCAAGCTCTATACCGTGGATGACATCATTGCCGAGATCCGCAAATACGCCAGTTTCCTGCGTGTGGCTGGCGGGCTGACTATTTCTGGTGGCGAACCCATGATGCAAGCGCATTTCACTGGTGAGATCTTTCGCCGCGCCAAGCACGAACTGGGTCTGCATACCGCCATCGATACCCAGGGCTATTTGTCTGGCAACCTGCCCGATGAGTGGTTTGAGCCGATTGACCTTGTGCTGCTGGATATCAAGGAATTCAATAGCGAGCG
>JASLES010000244.1 GCA_030151005.1 Silvimonas sp. | reverse complement strand
CCCGCACCATTGCCAACGAGCTGGAAATCATCGACGGCAAGCTCACTGGCCGGGTGATTGGCGACATCGTCGATGCCCAGCGCAAGAAATCCGAGTTAATCCGCATGCGCGAAGAATTGGGGCTGCGCCCGGAACAAGTTGTGGCCATGGGCGACGGGGCCAATGATCTGCCGATGCTGCATGAGGCTGGCTTTGGCGTGGCGTGTCATGCCAAGCCTAAAGTCCAGGCCGAAGCACCATACTGCATCAATCATGTGGGGCTGGATGGGGTGTTGAACTACTTTGTCACGCCCTGAGGTAGCCGGATTGCAGGTCTGACCTAACCGAAAAAGCGCCAGAGATGGCGCTTTTTTCACGTTAAGGGCACACATTAAACGCCGCGTGCTTTCTGGCGCTCATGGTTCAAATAGTCCATGAACGCCGGCGCTGGCATGGGTTTGCCAAACAGCCAGCCCTGCCCGCTTTGTACGCCATGGGCTACCAGCCAGGCCGCCTGCGCTTCATTCTCTACCCCTTCGGCAATCATTTTCAGCTGCAGGCTATGGCCGATCTCCACGATATGCGGTGCGACACTGGCGGTAGCGGCTTCTGTGCCAACGGTATCGATAAACGATTTATCGATCTTGAGGACATCCACCTGGAACGTCTGCAAATAAGACAGCCCGGAGTAGCCCGTACCAAAGTCATCAATCAATACCCGATGCCCCATCCGGCGCAGTTGCTGGATGATGCCAACGGCCGTTTGTGCGTGCATGAACCCACGCTCGGTCGCTTCTATCGCAATGCGCTGGGGCTCTATGCCATAAGCCGTCAATGTGCGGCCCAATACCGTGCAAAAGCGCTCGGTACTGAGGTCAATAGCGGCCAGGTTGATCGACACATACAGATCGCTGCGCAGTTGCAATAACGTAGCCATGTCCTTGCAGACCAGATTCAGCACCAGATCCGTCATGGGCTGGATCAGGTGGTTGTCTTCGGCCAGCGGCACAAAGACGTCCGGCCGCACCATCGCCCCCCTGGATTGCGGCCAGCGCACCAACGCTTCAGCACCAATGCAGCGGCGTGTCTCCAGATCAACAATGGGCTGATAGTGCACAGCCAACTGCCCACGGCGGATGGCATAGCGCAATTGCCCCACCAATGACCCGCGATTGCGGATGTAGATCAACAGCGCGGCCGCAGTTGCAAAGCCCAGCGCTACGCCCAAGGGCAACCAGATACGCAGCGCGGCGTACCAGTGGCGCAGCAGGTTGATTGATGGTTCGCCCGCCACCACCGCAATCGGCAATTGCGCCGATTTAACGGTAATGTAGTAAACGCCATCAGCCTGGCGCCGGCCGGACTCCCGGTAGCCCTTCAGGATAAATTCCGGTCGCGCGTTGTGCCAGGAGGCCACGACCTCGTTGGTGCCCGTACCCACCACAGACAAGGACAATGTCGGGTCTTCGACTACCACATCGACCAGCGATTCCGGGTCCAGCAACACCGCATGCGCGTCATCCGCAATCATCAGCATGGGTTTGCCGGTGTCTTCTATGTCATAAGCATGCAACCAGACCCGATAATGCGGCCCCTCCCAGGAGGGTTTGCCCAGCCGGTTCTGATGAGCAAAGCGCCCAAGCATGGCTCCACACATCAGGTAATCCCGATCGCGCAGGGTGACGACGTCCTGCACATAACGGTGCATCAGCGAAACCCGGCGCATGTCGGCCATGTATTCATCGCTGCATGGCTCAGCGGTGATCTGCCGCATCTGACCCAGGGCATCACGGGCATTGTTGTAGACCAGTTCTATGCGGGCCAGGCCACGTCGGGCATAGAGCGATAGCGCTTCATATTCGCGCACTTGCGCGCGTTTTTCGGCCACGTAGGTCATCAACGCTACCGGGATGGTCGCCACAGCGATAATGCCCAGCACCACGAGTGCAACAATGGATCGATGCAACAAGGATTTATGGGGGATCGTCAACATCAGGGCGTTTTTTCCGGCAGCGTCATCAGCAGGCGTGAGGTTTTCATGGGCAAGATGCCGTCGAACACCGCCGGCACTCTCAATTCATAGCCAGCAAATGTCGCTCTTTCCTGGAAAAATGCACGGCAAGTGTGCCTGCGCATGAATGGCCCTGCTATGCTTGGGCGCTTTCATTCTGAACACAGGCAGTTGCATATGAAGCCGTTGGCGCAAGGCGGTCTGGTCTATTCCACCGAACACGGCCGGATGTGTCCGCAGTGTCGTCAGCCAGAAGCCCGGTGCATCTGCCAGCCAGCACAGCCGGTCGGTTTTGCCGATGGCGTTATCCGGGTAATGCGAGAGACCAAGGGTCGCAAAGGCAAAGGGGTGACCTTGATCAAGGGCGCGGTAATGGATGCGGCCAGCCTGACCGCCCTGGCCCGTCAACTCAAAGCCGTGTGTGGCTCAGGCGGCACCATCAAGGACGGCGTGATTGAAATCCAGGGGGATCATGTCGATGTGGTCCTGGCCGAATTGAAAAAACGCAATCTGGCCGCCAAACGCGCGGGCGGCTAAAGCGCCTGCAATCAGCGATAAAAACGCGCCGCCAGGGTCGGGCCAAACACATTGATCAACAGTCCACCCATCACAATGGCACCGCCCAGCCATTGCAGCGCGGTCAGTTGCTCGCCCAGTGCCAGTGCGGCGGTCACCACGCCAATTACCGGCACCAATAAGGTCAACGGCGCAATCTGGCGTACCGGGTGATGCGCCAGCAAGCGCCCCCACAACGCATAACCCAGGCACGTTGCCACATACGCCAGGTAAATCAGGGCAGCCACGCTGGGCCAGCCGGGATTGCCCAGGCTGGCGCTGATGCGGGCCGGTCCCTCCAGCCACCAGGACAACAGAAAAAACGGCACGGGCGGCACCAGCGCGCCCCACACCACCAGACTTAACGGATTAACGGGTCCTACTCGCTTGACCACCAGATTGCCAGAGGCCCAGGACAGCGCCGCCAGCAATGTCAGCACAAAACCCAGGCCACTAAACCCGCCGTTGCCATGCAGCCCGATCAGCGCCAGCCCGGCCGCAGCCACCAGCAAGCCCAGCAAGTTATGCCAGCGTACCGGTTCACCAAACAGCAATGCCGCCAGTAGCACCGTGAAGAACGCTTGCGCCTGCAACACCAAAGAGGCCAGTCCGGCCGGCATGCCCACGTACAATGCAGAAAACAGAAAGGCAAACTGCCCCAGGCTGATGGTGGCGCCATAAGTCACCAGTTGCGGCCAGGGAATGCGCGGACGCGGCACGATGAGTACCGCCGGAAACGCCACCAGCGTAAATCGCAGCGCGCCCAGCAGCATAGGCGGAACGCCATGCAGGCCGACTTTGATGACCACAAAGTTGACGCCCCACACAAACACCACCACCAGCGCCGACAACCAGTCTTTGGCCTGCATTGACCCGCCTCGCCCAAAAAAGGCTCAAGTATGCCCCCTGGTCGATTGCCCCTCTATCGGGCGTTTACGCAGGCGTCTAGAATCCGCAACATGTTGCTGCCTGGAACAAAGTGCTGATGCGCATGCATCTGACCCGCTCTCAACTCACCGCTGCCGCGCTGGCGTGGCTGGCCGCCTGCCTGTTGGCCTTTGCGCCCACCGTGAGTCAGCTGCGTGCATCTGGCGCTATCCAGGTCGATCCGGTGCTGTGCAGCGCTGGCGGAGTGCGGGCCAATCCTGGTTCTGCGGGGCGACGCACGCTGACGCTGCTGACCGGTGCGTGCCCGCTGTGCGCACTACAAAGCCATCTGCCTCCGTGGCCGGTGCTGCTGCCACAATTGGGCATGCAGGCGATCATTGAACTGGCGCCCGCACTGCCAGCAGACATTGTCACTGCAGCCTGTGGATTGCCGCCGGCAACCGGGCCACCCGGTTTGATCTGTTGCTAAACCTGCCCGCTCGGGTCTTGAGAACAGTTAAACCACGGAAAATCCGCATGCTCAATTTACTGAAACACCCAGCACTATTGCTGGCCCTGCCCTTTACCTTGTCGATAACGACGATCTGTCTTGCCGCTGAAGCGCCGGCAGTCACGATCACCAAAGCGTGGTCTCCCGCCACCCCGCCCGGTGCCGAAACCGGTGCGGCTTATTTTACGATCAGCAATAACGGTGCGACGGTAGATGCCATCCTCGGCGCAAAAAGCGCAGTGGCAACGGACGCCTCGGTGCACGAGATGAAAATGGCGGGCGGCATGATGCAGATGCGCGCCGCACCCAACCTGGCGCTTGCGCCCAAGACGACCGTAACCTTCAGTCCGCATGGTTATCACGTCATGCTCACGGGGCTGAAAAAACCGCTCAAGGAAGGTGATCATTTCAAGCTGGCCCTGCAATTGCAGCACGCTGGGGCCATTGAGGTGGATGTCACCGTGCAAGGCTTGGGCGCCAGTCAATTCAACGCAAGCCACTAGTTGATCCGCACCAGTAAAAAGCCGCCCTGTGAGGCGGCTTTTTACTGGTGGCGTGTAGCAACGCTCAGTCCGGACTTTCTACATAAACCCCTTCTGCCAGCAACGCGCCCACCGGCGCCGGGCAAAAGTAAGCCCAGGCTTGCACTTCGGTGCCATCTGGCGCGTGTACTGCAATCCGCTCCCGCGTGTACCACTCAGGATGACGCTCCAGTACATCCAGATGGGCCAGTTGTTCGGCATCCACCTGATAAAGCTCGCCACTGACCGTGTAACGGGCTTCGTGCTTGAACAGAAATGGAATGCGCTGTTCCAGATAAAGCGCATACCGATTCACCGTGCGCGCTATGCCCAGGCAGGGCGTGCCACGCATCCAGTGATGATTGCGGTAGCCCTGTTTTAGCGTGCCGTAGACGAAAACATAGTCCCTGACGGGAGGGTTGGATTCAGGCGTCATTGGGGTGGTGTGCGGGTAAAGTTATCAGGCAGATCAAATGGTTTGCCGTCGGCGGTGGGCGGTGGCTCGCCTGCGGCAGGCTCAGAGGCGGTCTTGCTGACCGTGGCCGGCGTCGGCTGCGATATTGGCTGTGCGGCTGCATCAGCCAGCGGCAACGGCGCACTCAGACGGCAATCGTCATCGTCAAAACACACCTGAACGGCCATCCGTGCCGGAGACTCTGTCCGCAAGATGCGCACTTTGCCGCAATAGCTGCGCGTGCTGGTGACGGTCTGGACCGACTCTTCTACGCCCTGGTTGCACTGCACCGCGCGCTTTTGCACGTCTCCGAAGACGACGTTACTGTCTGCATCCAGCAACTGCCAGCGCAACGGTGCGTTGGGCGCTGCCGCGATGGGTAATGACCACGCCAGGATGTACGAATCTGCCGTGACTGCGCCCAGCGCCAGTTGCGGTACGGTGGCCGACG
>JASLES010000238.1 GCA_030151005.1 Silvimonas sp. | reverse complement strand
GTCAAAAAATATACCGGCAGTGCACAAACCGTCATTGAAGGTGGCGATCATTCGTTCCAGCGGTATGGTGATTACCTGCCGCAAATCTGGAACTTCGCTCAAGGAGAAAGCTAGTTATGCCTACGCCACAGCGCGGCATTTTGCCTGTTGCGTCCTCTCACGCAATTTTCCTCACCCTGCGTCGCCGTTTGGGGCGGCGGGGTGACCCGGCCCTGCGAACCTTGTTGGGGCACGTACCAGAACGGATTGAAACCCTCGCCGCCGGTCACAAAGAAGCAGCCATCGGCGCGGTGTTAGCTATTGGCAGCGATTGCTGGCAAGAAATTTTTGAAACCGGCAGACCCGCCGCCTTGCGCCCGTTTCCCCGTATTGCCGGCGCCATCCACCCCGCCCCGGCCACAGATGGCGACCTGCTGCTGCATATTCGCGGCGAGCGCTATGACCTGATTTTCGAATTTGCCGATCACCTTGCCGTGCAATTGGGCGACTGGTTTGAAGTGGTGGAATCGATCAACGGTTTCCGCTACCGCGACCTGCGCGATCTGACCGGTTTTGTTGACGGCACAGAAAATCCGGAAGGAGATGAAGAGCGCATTGCCGTGGCTGTCGTGGGTGAAGAAGACCCGGACTGGGCTGGCGGCAGCTATCTGCACGTGCAGCGCTATGTCCACCGGCTGGAGCAATGGACCAAGCTGCCGGTGAAGCAACAAGAAGCCATCATGGGCCGGACCAAGGCGCACAACGAGGAAATGGACGACGAGCACAAGCCGCGTACTTCTCACATAGCCCGGGTGGTGATTGAAGAAAACGGCGAAGAACTGGAAATGCTGCGGCATTCCTTACCGTACGGCACGCCCGCAGGTGACCGGGGTTTGCTGTTTGCCTCTTACGGGCGCACGCCGGATGTCTTTGAAAAAATGCTCACCCGCATGGTCGCTCCCACGTTTGATGGCCGGGTTGATCACATGCTCAACTACACCCGCGCGGTGACCGGCACAGCGTACTTTGCGCCCAGCCGGGAAAAACTGGTGAGCCTGATTAGCGGCAAATAACGCCACAGTGGCGACGGTGGATTGTCACTTCGTGCCAAATCCGCCCACACCGTGCTCCCCAACGAAAAAGCCCGACATAGCGTCGGGCTTTTTCGTATGCCGCTGCTGGCGCAAACCCGCCAGGTTAACTGCGCAGCATCTGCAACAGCACGTTGTACTGATGCGAAAGCTCGCTATCCGCGCTGCGTTGCGTCTCAATGGTGCGGCAGGCGTGCAGCACCGTGGTGTGGTCGCGCCCGCCAAAGGCATCGCCAATGGCCGGCAAAGACATTGGCGTCAGTTCCTTGGTCAGGGCCATGGCAATCTGGCGCGGCCGGGCGATGTCACGGGTGCGCTTTTTGGAGTGCATGTCCGCGACCTTGATCTTGTAAAAGTCCGCCACGGTTTTCTGGATGTTCTCCACCGTGATCTGGCGGTTGCCGGAGGCCAGAATGTCACGCAGTGCTTCTTTGGCCGCTTCCAGCGTCAATGCCTGGTTAGTAAAGCGCGCATACGCCAGCACCCGCTTGAGCGCGCCTTCCAGTTCCCGCACGTTGGAGCGGATATGTTTGGCGATGAAGAACGCCACCGTCGAGTCCAGTTTGAAGTTCTCGCGCTCGGCTTTCATCATCAAAATCGCCACGCGCATTTCCAGTTCCGGCGGCTCAATGGCCACGGTCAGGCCCCAGGAGAAGCGCGACACCAGCCGGTCTTGCAGGCCGTCGATTTCCTTGGGGTAACGGTCGGATGTGATGATGATTTGCTTGTGGCCTTCAACCAGCGCGTTGAAGGCATAGAAGAATTCTTCTTGCGTCTTGTCTTTGCCGACAAAGAACTGGATATCGTCAATCAACAAGAGATCAAGCGAGTGGTAATAGCGTTTGAACTCATCAAACGACTTGTGCTGATAGGCGCGCACCACGTCGGCCACGTATTTCTCGGCGTGGATATAACGGATTTTTGCGGCCGGATTGCGCTGATGTACTGCGTTGCCAATCGCCTGGATCAAGTGAGTCTTGCCCAGACCAACGCCGCCGTACACAAACAGCGGGTTGTAGCTCACACCGGGGTTCTCGGCCACTTGCTGCGCGGCGGCGCGGGCCAACTGGTTGGCTTTACCGGTGACCAGCGTTTCAAAGGTGAAACCGGGGTTCAGCCGCGTGGTTTCGTGGTGAGTAGACCCACCTTGAATAGCCGGGGCCGGGCGCACGCTGGGCGCGGGGGCGGGAATGGTGGCGATACTGGCGGGCTGGTTGCTTGAAGCCGGTGCCGGCGCGGGGCGGGCCGGCGCAACAGAGGGCGCCGGGGCCTTGCGGGCCGCATTACCCACCTTGAGTGCAATGGCTGCAACGCCGCCTTCAAAAAACGGGCTGGCAGATTCTTCAATCACGCCCAGATAACGGTCGCGGATGAACTGCAGGAAAATCTGGTTGGGGACGATCAGGTTCAGACTATCGCCGCTGACCTCTGCCACCAAAGGCTTGATCCAGATACGGAACTGGTCTGCCCCAAGGCGGGACTCCAGTTCGGTAAGGCAGTGAGACCAGCAGTTTTCCAGTGCGGACATGACGACTCTAAGTTGTAAGCCCTGCGATCTGGTTTACCCACCGCAGCAAAAGCGCGCCGCGCAATGTGGCCGGCGGGTAAGCCTGCCTGGGTAAAGCCTGGTTCGGACTGATTTTTGTGGATCGACCGGATTCTACGCTCAACAGGGCGACTTATCCACAGGCATCCTGGGGCGCGTTTGTCTTTTTGTGTTGACAATTGAATGGCTTAACTGTGTAATTGATGGTTTACTCCAGTTTTTTTGCAGAGACTACATCATGAAGCGTACTTTCCAGCCTTCCGTTATCAAGCGCAAACGCAATCACGGCTTTCGCGCCCGCATGGCAACCCGTGGTGGCCGCGCAGTGCTGCGCGCTCGTCGCGCTCAAGGCCGCGCCAAGCTGTCCGCCTGATTTTGAGCGGGTGCGTCCGGTATGTCGGGCGCCGCAAGATACCGCTTTACGCGGGCTCAGCGCTTATTGAAAACGGATGAATTTTCATCCGTTTTTAGTTTGCGCAATGCAGTGAGCAATGTGCATTTTCAGGTGCTGGCCCGTCCTAACGCGCTGCCCCGGGCCCGGCTCGGCCTCGTGGTAGGCAAACGGACCGACAACCGGGCCGTCGTGCGCAATTACATCAAGCGCACAATCCGGGAAACTTTCCGCCTGCATGCCCAGTCTCTGGCAGGGCTTGATCTGGTGGTGCGTTCGCGCCAGGCCTTTGGCCGCAAAGAACGTGTCGCCGTGCGGGAAGAACTGCAAGATCTCTTTGCCCGGATCCGCCGCAGATGTCCCGTCTGATCATTCTTTTACTGCAAATCTACCGCTACACGCTGAGTCCGTTGCTGGGCGCGCGCTGTCGTTACACCCCCAGTTGCTCACAATATGCGATTGAAGCCGTCACCAGATATGGCGCGGTGAAAGGCGGGTGGCTTACAATGCGCCGTCTTGCCCGTTGCCATCCGTGGGGTGGGCATGGTCACGACCCTGTTCCATGAACGGGTTTGCAGCAAAAACGCAGTCATTCCAGACACACGCCGTGCGCTGGCCTGGCTACACCGTAACAGGCACCTGGTGCCGGCGCAGTGCCAATAAACACCGCACCGGACCGTGATTCGAGTACACGATGGATACCCGCAGACTGATTCTGTTCATCGCGATTTCGTTTGGCATTCTCTTCTTCTGGCAGAAGTGGATGGACAAACGCTATCCGCAAGCCCAGACCACCGCGCAAACCGCGACCGCTTCTGGCGCTGCTGCAGCGCCTGGCGCCGCCGGCGCTGCACCGCAAGATGCCGCTGCGCTGGCCAAGGGCCAACGCATCAAGGTCACCACTGACCTCTTTGCCGCCGAGATCGACACCAACGGTGGCGACCTGCGTCAGCTGCAATTGCTCAAGCACGGTGCCCAGGGTGACACCTCCCAGCCGTTCACGCTGCTGCAAGATAGCGGCGCGCATACCTATGTGGCGCAAACTGGCCTGATCGGTAACGGCATGCCGACGCACAAGACCATGTTCACTGCCACCCAGGCGGCGTATGCCCTGGCGGATGGCCAGAACAAGGTGGAAGTACGTCTGGACGCCACCGGCCCGGATGGCGTGAAGGTGACCAAGGTTTACACCTTTACCCGTGGCAGCTACGTCATCAACGTGGGTTACGACATCACCAACGGCAGCACCAAGCCGCTGGCGACTTCGGCTTATTTCCGCTTGCTGCGTGATGGCAAGCCGGCGGACCAGAGCACCGGCCCGAGCATGTTTGGTGGTGCACATACCTTCACTGGCCCGGCCGTGTATACGGAAGAAGGCAAGTTCCAGAAGGTGGACTTCTCCAAGATCGACAAGGGTGAAGCCAGCTATACGCAAAGCGCGAAAGACGGCTGGGTTGCCATGATCCAGCATTACTTTGCCAGTGCCTGGATCATGTCGCCGCTGGATCAGCCTTCTGCGTGTGGTGCAGCAGCCTGCCGCTATGAGCTGAAAAAGCTGCCGGATGGTTTGTACTCTGCGGGCGCAATCATCGATCTGCCGGCGATTCCGGCGGGTGGCAAGAAAGACGTGACCGTTGAGCTGTATGCCGGTCCGCAAGAAACCGCCATCATCGACCACATTGCACCGGGTTTTGATCTGATCAAGGACTACGGCATTTTCACCGTGTTCTCCAAGCCGATCTTCTGGCTGCTGGATCATATCCACAAGGTAGTGGGCAACTGGGGCTGGTCCATCATTATCCTGACCATGCTGATCAAGGCGCTGTTCTACCCGCTGGCTTCCAAGAGCTATCGCTCCATGGCCAAGATGCGCAAGCTGGCACCGCGCCTTGAGAAGTTGAAAGCGCAGCATGGCGACGACCGCATGAAGTTCCAGCAGGCCACGATGGAGCTGTACAAGACCGAAAAGGTCAACCCGCTGGGTGGCTGCCTGCCGATGCTGGTGCAGATCCCGATCTTCATCTCGCTGTACTGGGCGCTGCTGGCCGCGGTTGAACTGCGTCAGGCACCGTGGATTCTGTGGATTCACGATCTGTCGGTCAAAGATCCGTACTACGTGCTGCCGGTGCTGATGACGGTGTCCATGTACGTGCAAACGCTGCTCTCGCCGCCGCCGCCGGACCCCATGCAGGCCAAAATGATGAAGATCATGCCGCTGATTTTCAGTGTGTTCTTCTTCTTCTTCCCGGCCGGTCTGGTGATTTACTGGGTTGTGAACAACGTGCTGTCGATTACGCAGCAGTGGTACATCACCCACTCAATCAACAAAGCAGACAAAGCCAGCGCAGCCTGACGGATGCGCAGGGTAAAAAAACAGCCACCCCATGGGGTGGCTGTTTTGTTTTGAACCGCTATCGCGAAATGCAATATCTATATCTGTCTGGTCTTAACCCCGCACCAGCGCACGGTAGGTGGTGATTTGCCGGTAGACCTGCCCTGGCCGCAGGATGACGTCTTCCGCAGATGGCATATTGATTTGATCCGGGAAGGCCTGGGTTTCCAGGCAAACGCCGTCATGCGCGTGATACGCCCGGCGACCCTGTGTGCCTTCCAGAAAATTGCCGGTATACACCTGAATGCCCCGCTCGGTGGTGGCGGTGATCAGTTCGCGCCCGCTGGACGGGTCGAACAAGGTGGCGACTTCCCGCAGGGTCCCGGCCTCGCCATCTGGCACGTAGCAATGATCAAAACCACGGGCAATCGTCAGTTGCGGATGCGCAGCGGTAAAGCGCTCACCCAGCGGCGCGGGCTGGCGCAAGTCAAACGGCGTGCCCTCTACCGGCATGACGCCGACCGGAATGGACTGGGCATCAATCGCCAATACGTTGCTGGCATGCACCTGCAATTGATGTTCACGGATACCTGTACTGCCACCACCGGCCAGGTTGAAATACGCGTGATTGGTCAGATTGACCGGCGTCGGTGCATCGGTGCGCGCGGCATAAGTCAGCGTCAGCGTGCCATCGTCGGCCAGATGGTAATCCAGCCACACTTGCAGGTTACCCGGAAAGCCGGCCGCGCCATCGGGTGAGTGCAATTGCAATTGCAGCGTGTCGCCCAGGATCTGCCCTTGCCAGCGTTGGGTATGAAAACCGGCAGTGCCGCCATGCAACAGATTGGCCCCTTCGTTGGCTGCCAGCGTGTAGCGTTTGCCATCGATGGTGCAACTGGCGCCCTTGATGCGGTTGGCCCAGCGGCCGGCAATGCTGCCAAAAAAGCCGGCGCCGGACAGATAACCTGCCGCATCCGGATGGCCCAGCACAATATCTGCCATGTTGCCGGCGCGATCTGGCGTAAACCAGGACACCAGCGACGCGCCGATATCCGTGATCAGCACGCGCATACCGTGCCGGTTTTCCAGGGTGAAAAGCGTAGCGCCGTGATCCCACGGTGCAGATTGAATCGACATGAAAATCCCAGCCAGAACGGTAAAAAAAACCGGCGTATCGCCAGCGAGCCGCAAATTATGCTGGAACCATTTAGCCGGGCAAAGCGGTCCATATGGAGCGGCTTGCCCGATAGCTGGATGGATCAGTCTTTCTTGTGGGCACGGGGCCACAACAAGCGCGGTGCGGCGATGCCCAGGGTGAGCGAGAGTACGACCATGGCCGCACGGGTGGCATTGATGCCGGCATCGACCAGCCAGGCCTCACTGGCGGCAGTGTTGACGCTTTGGGCGGTGGCCAGATGCAGCAAAGCCTGCACGGCGTGATACATGGACACACCCGGCACCATGGGAATCGCCGCACTGATGGCATAGATGACGCTGATGCGCTGGCTTTTGCGTGCCCAGCCCTGCGCCAGAAAACCCACCAGCAGGGCCGCAAGGAGCGTTGCGCTGACCAGATCGACCCCGGCATGGATCAGCGCAAAGCGGCTGGCATGGCCGATGACGGCGAGCGTGCAGCACGCCGGTAAAGCGCGCACCGGTACATTGAACAACATGGCGAATCCGAGCGCGGCAACCGCAGCCCACGATTCATTGAGCAGGGCGGCCAGTGTCATGATCCGGTGATCCTCAGCGCCAGACTCATGCCAATGGCAATGCCCAGAATGAACACCACGCTGGTGGTGAGCCGCACGTTGCCATTGAGATAATTGCCGGTCAGTAAATCCGCCGTACCATTGATCAAGGGCACGCCGGGGATCAGAAACAACACGCATGCCGCCAGCGCAGCATCCGGGGTGAGAGTCAGCGGTCGTGCCAGACCCGTGATGAGTGTGGCGATAAACGCGGCGGCAGTAGCAAAGATCAGCGGCTGAAAATGGCGTTGCGCCAGCCATTGTCGTAACGCCATGCCGCAGGTGCTGGCGACAGTGGTCAGCGCAATGGCCGCGATATCGCCGCCAAACAGCGCGGCAAACCCGCCGCAGGCCAGCCCGACCATGAGGGCCACCTGCCATGCCGCCCAGGCCCGCGGTCTGGCCGCAGTGTCGTGCAACTGCAGACGCAACTGGTGATGATCCAGTTGCCCCGCTTCCAGCGCACAGACGACGTGTTCCAGTTCAGAGAGCGCATCAAAATTGACGCCCATATGCGGGGCTTTGCGCAGGGCGGTTTCGCGCTCGCCATCGGCTTCAACCGTGAGGCCCAGGTTGAGCGAGGAAACCACCGTGTCAGCACGCTGGCCACCCAGCGCCAGGGCGACACGCTGCATGATTTCGCTGGTGCGCGCGGTGTCGCCACCGCAGCTATGGGCGATCAGCCCGGCATGGAGCGCCGTGTCGGTCAGCTCGGCCAGGCCGATTGGATCGGTGGAGCGAGAGTCAGTGGTCATGCCTCCATTCTAGAGGCCGTGACCGAGGCCCTTTGTTGTCGCCGCACAAGTCGCCAGCCCAGCAATACCGCCAATAACACGGCAAATATCAAGGGCTGGGTGATATCCCGTTTGACCAGCCACCAGTAATGCAGCACGCCCAGGATGGCGATGAGGTAGATCAGCTTGTGCAGGCGACCCCAATTGCGTTTGAGCCGGCGCATCATTTTGTCGGTAGACGTCACTGCCAGCGGAATCAGCAACACAAATGCCAGGAAGCCGACCGTGATGAAAGGACGCTTGATGATGTCCTTGATGATGGCCTGGAAGTCAAAAAAGTGATCCAGCACGAGCCAGGTCAGAAAATGCAGGCACACATAAAAGAACGCGTATAAGCCAAGCATGCGGCGAAAGCGGATCAGCTCGTTGCGGCCGGTGATCTGGCGCAACGGCGTAATGCTGAGCGTGAGCAGCAAAAAGATCAGCGTCCAGGTGCCGGTCTGGTGCGTGATGAATTCAATGGGGTTTACCGCGCTGACCGCCAGCCAGGCGGTACGGGCCAACGGGATCAGGCAGAGGATGAACACGGCTATTTTCAGGCGCTTGAGAGCTAACGCGGACATGGCAAATTCCGTAAAAAATCGACAGATAAGGTTTGGTCGTGCAACCGCTTCGTCTATGACAGGGCCAGACCGGTATAATTACGCGTTTTCACGTCTTCTGGATGAACAACATGCCCGTCAGCGCCCTCTTGCCTGCGCACCGCATCGTGGTGAAGGTGGGTTCGAGTCTTGTCACCAACGAAGGTCGCGGTCTGGATCACACCGCGCTGGCCCGCTGGGCGGCAGAGATCGCAGAGCTTGCGGCGCTTGGCAAACAGGTGGTGCTGGTATCGTCCGGTGCGGTGGCTGAAGGCGTGGCGCGGCTGGGCTGGAAAGAAAAACCCACCGCCATCCATGAAAAACAGGCTGCCGCCGCCGTCGGCCAGATGGGACTATGCCAGGCCTATGAAAGTGCCTTTCGCGCACACGGGCTCAAAACCGCCCAGGTGTTACTCACCCATGAAGACATGGCAGACCGCACCCGTTACCTCAACGCCCGCACCACACTGCTGACGCTGTTGTCGCTGGGCGTGATCCCCATCATCAACGAGAACGACACCGTGGTGACCGCCGAAATCAAGTTTGGCGATAACGACACCCTGGGCGCGCTGGTCACCAACCTGGTGGAAGGCGAAGCGCTGGTCATTCTGACGGATCAGCAAGGGCTGTACACCGCCGATCCGCGTAAAGACGCCTCTGCCACACTGATCCAGGAGGCGCGGGCGGGCGATGTTGCGCTGGAGGCCATGGCGGGCGGTGCAGGTTCTAGCGTCGGGACAGGCGGCATGTATACCAAGGTGATTGCTGCCAAGCGTGCCGCGCGTAGCGGTGCGGCCACCATCATTGCCAGCGGGCGTGAGCCGGATGTGCTGACGCGGTTGGCCTCCGGCGAAGCAATTGGTACCCAGTTGATCGCCGAGAAAACACCGTTGGCTGCGCGTAAACAATGGATCGCCGCGCACCTGCAGGTCAAAGGTCGCCTGGTGGTCGATGAGGGCGCACGTCGCGCGCTGGCGGAAAAGGGCTCCAGCCTGTTGCCGATTGGTGTGATTGCGGTGGAGGGCGAGTTCTCCCGCGGTGACATGGTCAGTTGTATTAACGCAGAGGGCGTAGAACTGGCGCGTGGCCTTGTGAATTACCCGGCCAGTGACGCCCGCCGCATCATGCGTCAGCCCACCAGCCAGATCGAAGCACTGCTGGGGTATCTGGAAGAACCCGAGTTGATCCATCGGGATAACCTGGTGCTGCTGTAACGCAGCCGCAAACCGCACGGACCAATAACAAAGGGGCTGATGATCAGCCCCTTTGCCTGCCAGCGATGGCTCTCTGCGCTTACTTGCTATGGCAAGCCGGGCAGTTGGCGGTGTTCTGCGAGGAGACGGATTCACCCAGCGCAGATTTCATGTCCTTGATCGACAGCGGATCACGGAAACTGCACAACTGGTCATACAGCGGTGCCTGGTAGGTGTTGTAACCGGTTTCCTGCACACGTTGCCACTGGCGGTTCAGTGGTGCCCAGATCATGTTGTCCGTATTGGCATAGTAATACCCGCGGTACTGACCGGTATCGCAATCCAGGCCTTCGTACACGTAGTTGTACTTGCCATTGCGCAGCGGAATCCCGACGGCATAACGGACAATCTTGTCCCGGTCACCCACCGACAAACTGTCTTTGGACACAATGAAATGCACATTGCCCCAAGCGTAGTTATTGCGGATCGGCGCCCACTCACCCAACCGGCTCAGGTCCGGCGGGGTGAAGCTTTGTTCTGCCGGGGCCGGCAGTTTGTCCTTGAGGATGTTGGTGATGCTGAATTCGCGTTTGTCGCCGTCATCCAGCGTGTTGTTGGAACGTGCATCCGGGTTCTGGCCGTTGGCTTCGGCATACACGTGACTGGCCACGCACAGCAACAGGCACGCGGCGGGGATCAGGCATTTCAAGTTCTCGCTCCTCTGGACGGGGTGGCGCAAGCCGCTGGCTGCGCCGCTTACAACCTGCCAATCATACGCTGATCCAGACGGCTCAGCGGCGCACATGTGTAAATTCTCTGTGCCTGTCAGCGCACATGGTGATCGGCAAACCAGGCATTTGAGGCGTAAAATCTGCGGTTTGTCTTGTATCAAGATACTCAAGAGAACCTGCCGCCTATGGATGCCGATCTTGTCATTGATCTGTCTGGCCTGAATTGCCCGCTGCCCATCTTGCGTACCAAGAAAGCGCTGGCCAATCTGCAGAGCGGCCAGACCGTACATGTGACGTGTACGGACCCGGCCACACCCAAAGATTTTGAAGCGTTCTGCAAACAAACCGGCAACCCGCTGCTTGATAGCACTGCCACAACAGACAAGTTTGTTTTCCTGATCCAGAAGCGCTGACCCACACTGACGACACCATGACCCAGACTATTACCCTGACCCGCCCGGACGACTGGCACCTGCACCTGCGTGACGATGCCTTGATGGCGGCTGTGCTGCCGCATACTGCGCGTGAGTTTGCCCGCGCGATTGTTATGCCCAATCTCAAGCCGCCGGTAACGACGACCGAACTGGCCGCAGCTTACCGCGACCGCATTCTGGCCGCTTTGCCCACCGGCACGGCGTTTGAGCCTTTGATGACGCTGTATCTGACAGATCGCACCGATCCGGCAGAAGTAGTCCGTGCCAAGGCGTCCGGTTTTGTACATGGCATCAAGCTGTATCCGGCAGGGGCGACCACCAATTCGGATAGCGGTGTGACTGCCCTGGACAAGGTGATGCCGGCGCTGGAAAAAATGGCTGAGCTGGGCCTGCCACTCTTGGTGCACGGTGAAGTGACCGATCCGGAAATCGATGTGTTTGATCGTGAAGCGGTCTTTATCGATACCGTTCTGGCGCCGCTGCTTTTGCGTCTGCCGCAACTGCGCGTCGTGCTGGAACACATCACCACCCGCCAGGCCGCCACTTTTGTTGCCGCTGCGCCCGACAACGTCGCCGCGACGGTTACCGCGCATCACCTGTTGATGAATCGCAATGCCATGTTTACCGGTGGCATTCGTCCGCACCATTACTGCTTGCCTGTACTCAAGCGCGAACAACATCGCCAGGCGCTCGTTCAAGCCGTGACCAGCGGCTCGAGCAAGTTCTTCCTGGGGACGGACAGCGCGCCGCATGCCCGCCATACCAAAGAAGCCGCCTGCGGCTGTGCAGGCATGTACACCGCGCACGCCGCTGTGCCGCTGTACGCGGAAGTATTTGATCGCGCTGGTGCGCTGGACAAACTGGAAGCCTTTGCCAGCTTTAACGGCCCGGATTTCTACCGCCTGCCGCGTAATACGGCCAAGGTCACACTGACCCGCACGCCATGGACAGTACCGGCGGAGTACCCCTTTGGTGGAAACACGGTCGTGCCGCTGCGCGCGGGTGAAGAGGTTCAGTGGGCGCTGGTGGATTGATGCTGACGCATCGCAACGCCAGCAAGCCGGCCTGGATGGTGTTTGGCGTGGTACTGATTGCAGCGGCGGCCTGGGGTTGGCCGTTGATCGACTCGCCGCGCTTCGAAAACCACTTTTTTGGCCTGTTCTGGTATTCCATGTTGCTGCTGGGCGCGCTGTTCTGGGCGTTCCCGGCGGAACAGCGGGTGCATGCGGGCGTGCTGGAACGGCGCATCTGTCTCTTGGGCCTCATTCCGGTGCGCACCCGCCATATACCGCTCAGCGCCTTTACGCGTGTGGTGCTGGATCAAGAGCCCAATGTGATCGGCCCCGATAGCGTCTGGGTATGCCTGGCTGACAACGGTGATGCACGTTTTGTGTTCTCACACTACCGAGCCACGCGCCGCGGCGTAGCCAAAGCGGTGCAGGAAGCGCATCGTCTGGCGGCGCAAGCCGGGCTGCCGTTTACGCCAGAACCGGCCGCAGCCGGGCAACCTGACGAGACCTGATTGCGGCAGCAGTAAACCGACCCGTGGGAAAAGGCCGCCGGTGAATGTGTGTATAATCGGGGCCGCGAAGCAAGCCAGACAGTCGCTGCCCGTTGCAAAACGGGGGGAGGAAAGTCCGGGCTCCGCAGGGCAGGATGCCGGCTAACGGCCGGGCGCCGTGAGGCGACGGAAAGTGCAACAGAGAGTAGACCGCCGATGGCCA
>JASLES010000200.1 GCA_030151005.1 Silvimonas sp. | reverse complement strand
TATGCCCAACGCCAAAGTGGGCGAAATTTATCAGGCTTATCGCCCGTCGCAGCCGCTGTTTGACCCCAAAGACCCGGACCACAAGCGCGTGATTGGTCATGAAGTGACCTATCTGGGCGATGTCTCGGTCGAAAAACCGGGCGCTGTGGTGACGCTGCGCGTGCAGGTTAGCAAGGAAGAGCTGGGTGTTGGCGCACGCCTCGTTAAGGCCAGTGAGGCGGAATACCTCAACTATGCACCGCACTCCCCGGATCACGATGTGAAGGGTCTGGTGGTCTCTGCCTATGGCAGCGTGGCCGAAGCTGGCCCGATGACTACCCTGGTCGTTAACCTGGGCTCCGCTGATGGTCTGGATGTCGGAACTGTGCTGGCTACCTGGAAAGCCGGGCGTCCGATCAAGAAAGAGTCAAAAAGCGAGCCGGACCTCTTTACTCCGCCGGAACGTAGTGGCAGCGTGTTCGTCTACCGTGTCTTCCCGCACTTCTCGTACGGGTTGCTGCTCGATAGTACTGAGCCGGTCAACGTCGCTGACGAGGTCACTAATCCTTGATATCTGACAACGCGGACGCAGCTTTATGGCTGCGGTTCGCGCTTGTGCCCGGCATCGGGCCGCGCCGCCAGTCTGGTCTGCTGCAAGCGTTCAAAACGCCGCAGGCCGCACTGGCGGCTTCGTTTTATGACGTATGCAACGTGCTTGGCGGTACCGTCGCCGCGCGGGACTGGTGCGATGCGGCCCAGGCGCCGCCATCAGACGCGGTATTGCAGACTCTGGACTGGCTCAGCGCGCCAGGGCATCACATGCTGACGCTAGCCGATGAGGCCTATCCACAGCGTTTGCTGGATTTGCCTGACCCGCCCATGGTGCTGTTTTGTCTGGGCGACATAAACTTGTTGTCGCGAATATCGCTGGGTGTTGTTGGTAGCCGCAATGCCACGCCGCAGGGGATTGAACACGCCGAGCGATTCTCTGCTGCGGTCAGTGCGGCCGGAGTGGGCATTGTGAGCGGGCTGGCGGCGGGGATTGACGCTGCGGCGCATCGCGGCGGCCTGACGGGGCCTGGTCGCACCATTGCCGTCATCGGGACCGGCCCGGAGCGTGTTTATCCGGCATCCAACCGGGCATTGGCGCACCGCATTGCGGCAGAAGGCGTGATTGTTTCGGAGTTCGCCGTCGGCTCAGAGCCCAAGGCTGGTCATTTTCCGCGCCGCAACCGTTTGATTGCCGCCCTGGGTAAAGGGTGCCTGGTGGTGGAAGCTGCATTGCAAAGTGGCTCGCTGATTACCGCTCGTCAGGCCAATGAGTTGGGGCGGGAAGTCTTCGCCATCCCCGGTTCGATTCATTCTCCGGTGGCCAAAGGGTGTCACCGGCTGATCAAGGATGGCGCCCGGCTAACAGAAACCGCTGACGACATTTTGCAGGAGCTAAGCTGGGGCACGAGCACCGCCCGGACTACCGTGCCGCAGGCACCGGCAGTGACGGTCCCCGAAGGGGAAGAGGGCGCGGTGCTGACCGCACTGGGATATGACCCGGTGACGGTCGATGAACTGGTTGTAAGGTGTGGCTTGACGGCAGACCGACTGTGCGCAATCCTGCTTGGTCTGGAATTGCAGGGGACGGTTCTGGCGCTGCCAGGCAACCGGTTTCAGCGGGGTGCATGAGCGGCCAGAAAGCGGGGGTGGCTTGAATTGCCATTGCGCCGCCTTCAAATTCCAGATACAGATTTAAAAAAGAAACGCATCAGGGCCCGATTTATACATGCTGGAAGTACTCGCTTACCTTTTTGAACAGTTCTACCACGCCGAGGGTGAACCCGACGTGTCGCTGCTGGCTTCGCGCCTTGCCAGTGCCGGGTTCGAACAAGACGACATTGCCCAGGCCATGGGCTGGCTGGCAGAACTGAACCGTATCGATACCTCGCGCTATGCCGCGCTGGGCGATATGGCTGGCCGTCACTTGCACCCCGAAGAACTGGCCAGATTTGACGAGGAAGCCCTGGATTACTGGATGTATCTCACCAGTGCCCGGGTTCTGGGCCCGGCAGAGCGCGAAATGGCGCTGGACCTGGTGATGCATGCAGCGCCCGGCGAGATTTCGCAGGAGCGACTACAGTTGATCGTGCTGATGGTGGTTTGGCGAAAGCGCGATGAACTGTCTAATCTCTTGATCGAAGAGATCCTGTTTGGCCGTGAAGGCCTGACCCAGCACTGAGCGTGTACGACGCACTGGCCAACCGGCCTTTATCCATCTCTAAGAAACGTGAACGTTACGGCATACCATGTCCGCAAACTTGCTGATTGTTGAATCGCCGTCAAAAGCGAAAACGCTGAAAAAATACCTGGGCCCGGATTTTGAAATCCTGGCTTCCTACGGTCACGTCCGTGGTCTGGTGCGTAAGGATGGTTCGGTCGATACCGAACACGACTTCAAAATGAAGTACCAGATCATCGACAAGAACAAAAAGCATGTTGATGCCATCTGTTCTGCCGTCAAAGACGCGCAGCACGTGTTTCTGGCAACTGACCCGGACCGCGAAGGCGAGGCCATTTCCTGGCACATCATGGAAATCCTCAAGGACAAGAAACTGACCGGAAAGGACCGCACTTTCAAGCGTGTGGTGTTCCATGAAATTACCGAAGCCGCGGTCAAGAACGCCGTGGCTAATCCGCGTGACATCGACGGCGATATGGTCGATGCACAGCAGGCCCGCAGCGCGCTGGATTACCTGGTCGGTTTCAACCTGTCACCGCTGCTGTGGCGCAAGGTGCGTTCCGGCTTGTCCGCCGGTCGTGTACAAAGCCCGGCACTGCGCCTGATCTGTGAGCGCGAGATTGAAATCCGCGCGTTCACGGCCCAGGAATACTGGACTATCCACCTGGACAGCCACAAGGCACGCACCAAGTTTGGCGCACGCCTGTCGGCCTGGCAGGGCAAGAAACTCGACCAGTTTGATATTCCCGACGAAAAGGCCCAGAACGCCATCCTGACCGCCCTGCAGGGCAAGGATGCCAAGGTCGCCAATGTCGAGAAGAAAAAGAAATCCCGCAGTCCGGCCGCACCGTTCACGACATCCACCCTGCAACAGGAAGCCGTACGCAAGCTGGGCATGACCACTGACCGCGCCATGCGTACAGCCCAGCAGTTGTATGAAGGCGTGGATGTGGGCCAGGGCACGGTCGGTCTGATCACCTATATGCGTACCGACTCGGTCAACCTCGCTAACGAGGCGCTGGACGAGATCCGCGACTACATCGGCAGCCATTTCGACAAAGATTACCTGCCGTCGGCGCCGGTGGTTTACAAGAACAAGGCCAAGAACGCCCAGGAGGCGCACGAGGCCGTTCGCCCCACGTCTATCCTGCGCACGCCGGATGCAGTCAAACCGTACCTGTCGGCGGACCAGTTCAAGCTCTACCAGATGATCTGGAAGCGTACGCTGGCCTGTCAGATGACCCCGGCCCGGTTTGATACCGTGGGTGTGGATATTGAGGTGGGCGCCGAAGCGGTGTTCCGCGCTTCTGGTCAGACGCTGGTGTTCCCCGGCTTTATTGCCGTGTATCAGGAAGACCAGGATGATGTGGAAGAAGGCGACGAAGACGAAGCCCGCCTGCCGGTGCTGGAAGCTGGCGAAGTGCTGCCGATCGACAAGCTCTTTGGCGAACAGCATTTTACCCAGCCGCCGCCGCGTTATTCAGAAGCCAGTCTGGTGAAGTCGCTGGAAGAGTTTGGCATTGGCCGCCCTTCCACTTATGCATCCATCATCAAGACGTTGAAAGACCGTGAATACGTCGATCTGGATAAAAAGCGTTTTATCCCGACCGATACCGGGGAGGTTGTGAACAAGTTCCTGACCGACCATTTCACGCAGTACGTGGATTACAACTTCACGGCCCGCATGGAAGACCAGCTGGATGACATCTCTACCGGCAAGCGTGAATGGGTGCCGGTACTGGATGAGTTCTGGAAACGTTTCCATGAACAGGTTGTTGAAAAACAATCGCTTTCCCGCAAGGAAGTCACGCAGGAAGAACTGGACGAGTTGTGTCCAAAATGTGGCAACAAGCTCGCCATTCGTCTGGGCAAACGCGGTCGGTTTATTGGTTGCACCACCTATCCGGAGTGCGATTACACCCGCAATCTGAACGAAGACGCGGACACCGCCCCGACGGAACCGGAAGTGGTGGAAGGCCGTGTTTGTCCGGAAGACGGTGGCCAGTTGTTGATCAAAACCGGCCGCTACGGCAAGTTCATTGGCTGCGCCAACTACCCCAAGTGCAAGCACATTGAGCCGCTGGAAAAGCCCAAGGACACGGGCGTGGAATGCCCGCAGTGCCACAAGGGCACGTTGACGGAGAAGAAGAGCCGCTACGGCAAGTTGTTCTACTCTTGCTCGACTTACCCGAAATGCACCTACGCGACATGGAACCCGCCGATTGCCGAGCCGTGCCCCAAGTGCAACTGGCCGGTGCTGACGTTGAAAACAACCAAGCGCCGTGGCGTAGAGAAGGTGTGTCCGCAGAAAGAATGCGGTTACGCTGAACAGGTTTCTCCGCCAGACGCGAATTGACGTCAGGACGGAAGCACGCCAGACTCTCGGTTAATCGTGATACTTACAAGAACCGGCCCTCGCGACTCGCGGCGGCCGGTTTTCTCTTGATACCCGTAAGAACCTGTTAAGCGTCTGCGGCGACAATCCGCCACAACAACAAGCAGGTTGAATGAGTCTTTTGATGGTAAACCCGGAACGGCCCGAACCCGTGCTGGACGCCGCCTTGCGAGGCGATGCCGCACTACAGCAGGCCTACTTTGACGCACTGGAACATGTGCTGCCGCAATTGCTGGCACAACATGACCAGGACGGTCTGACCGCCGCACTGGCCACCGTGGGCAAGACCGCCCGCGCCCGCCTTGCCAGCCTGTACCTGAATCCGCCGGGTGAGCACGATCATGCCCGGCTGGTCGCGGTCTGGCGCGATGACGAGTGCCGGATCTCTGCCGTTACGCCAGATTACCTGCGCGTCATTGAATACCCCGCGTTTGCCTTCCTGACCAATACCCTCAACGCCGGCAAACTGCTGAACACTGCGCTGCCCGAGCTACCGCTGGCCGAACAGATGTGGCTGGCGCAACTGGGCGCGCGGCGGTTGCTGGCGCTGCCTTTGCTGGATCGGGGCGTGTTGTTCGGCTTTGTCTGTTTGCTGGACGAAGAAGAAACCCCACATCGCGGCAGCACTGAGCTGCGCTTGCTCGGCCTTTTGGCTGCGCAAATTGCCGAAGCGCTGGTTCGCCGCAATCTGGAAGAACATCTCGCCGCAACCCGTACGCGCCTGCAATCGCTGGTCGGTGCGACCGGAGATATGGTGTTTGAAGTGAGCGCCAATGGGGTTATTGGCGCAGCCTGGTCGGGCCACCCGGCGCTGGCCGATGCCGCCATGATGACCGGGCGCGCGCTGGCCGATGGCCTGCCAGTGAGCCTGGCAGCCCAGATTGGTAAAGCATTGCCCGTGGCCAAGGTGATGCGCCGTGGTCAGTCGTTCAACTGGTCTACGCGGCACAACGGCCTGCAAGTCTGGTTCCGCGTACGGGTGCAACCCGTCGCCGAGGGCACCGGAGAGGCCGTCGTACAGATCCACGACATGACGGCCCACATGCAGGATCATGCTCGTCGGCAAACGTTGCTCGATACCTTCAAGTTGCTGGAAGAGGCCGTACTGGACCTCACCTCCACGCATGAACTTGCCGAATGCAGTGAAGCCTGGGCCAGTTTGCGGGGTCTGGAACAACGAGATGCGCAGCGCGATCTGGGCAAGAGCCTGTTGACCTGGATTTTCCCGGACGACGTGCCACAAGTGACGCAAGTATTGGCGCAACTGGAAAACAGTCACGGCGAGGCACCGCAGGTGCGTTTCCGTTTGATGCAGCAAGGCGGCGAGTTTTTGTGGGTAGAAGCCCGCCTGTTGCCGCGCTTTGATGAAGAGTGCCGCCTGGCTGGCGTTCGCGCGGTGGTGCGTGATGTGACGGTGGCACACGTCAGCGAACAACACATTACCCAACTGGCCTTGTACGACGGGCTGACCAAACTACCCAATCGCTTGATGCTGGACGACCAGCTCGCCACGGCCATTGAGCGCGCCCGCCGCAACAACACCAAGGTGGCACTGGGTTTCCTTGATCTGGACCAGTTCAAGCAGATCAATGACGCCTTTGGTCACCGCACTGGTGACCAGTTACTGGTAGGTCTGGCACAGCAGCTCAAGAGCGTCTTGGGCGAACATGACATTCTGGCGCGCTGGGGTGGTGATGAATTCGTGGTGCTGATGCCCGATGTCACCGACACCAATGCCCTGAAAGAACGCGCCGAACGTCTGCGCAGCATCACCCGGCAAGGGTTGGCGCTGGATGGGCTGGATGCGCGTCCGACCGTGAGCGCAGGCTTTGCCGTGTTCCCGGATAACGCCAGTTGCGGCGAAGACCTGCTTTCTGCTGCCGATCACACCATGCACCACGCCAAGCACGTGGGTCGCAACACGGTGTGCTTCTATGGCGATCTGTTGCACATGAAGTCCCTGGGCCGCGAACACATGGCGATTCAGGCCCGGCTGGCGGATGCCATTCGCCAGAACCGCCTGCAAGTGTTCTACCAACCCATCGTCCGCTCGCGGGATGGTGAGGTGTTTGCGGTAGAAGCCCTGGCACGCTGGCAGGATGAAAAGAACGGCTGGATCAGCCCGGAACTCTTCATCCCGATGGCAGAAAAGGTGGGGCTGATCCAGGAGTTGTCAGACGTGGTGGCCCGGCAGGCATTTGCCAAATTGCGCGAATGGCGTGATGGCGGCCTCACTCAGCGCTTGATGCTCAATATCTCGCGCAGCCAGTTGTTTGCGCCGGAGTTTGTCTCCGGCATGCTGGACTTGCTGCTGCAGTTCCGCCTGCGTCCGCAAGACGTGATTCTGGAAATCACCGAGTCCGTCGCCCTGACCGATTACTCGCGCCAGCTCAAGCACTTGCGCCAATTGGCTGCGGCGGGTTTCCAGCTGGCGATTGATGACTTTGGCACGGGTTATTCGTCGCTCTCGCAACTGCACGAAATGCCGGCCGCACTGATCAAGGTGGATGTCTCGTTTGCGCAGCGCTTGCATACGGAAGAAGGCCGCCGCGTCATGCAGGCCATCGTGCAACTGGCGCAAGGCCTGCAACTGCAGACCATTATTGAGGGGGTGGAGTCGGTTGAGACCGCACGCTTCCTGCAGGGCATGGGCGTGGATTACCTGCAGGGCTTTCACTTCAGCGAGCCCGTACCCAGTGGCGTCGCTGAGCTGTGGATGCGCCTGGGGCTGGCCAACAAGGCCTGACCGACTAGCTGTACAGCGGCGGCACCTTGCTGTTGCGGATCCGTTCTGACAGCGCTTGCAGCACCGTCGGCGGAGCGCGGCCTACCAGCACATAACTCACGTTGTTGCTGCGCCAGGTCAGTACGGTCTGGTTCTCATCCATTTTCTCCTGCACGTCCTTGTCCGGGCGATTATCCGGCGCGGCGCACAGCGCAATCGGGTCGCCAATCACGGGCAGATAGACCATCTGGATCACCGGCTTGTCGTTATAACGCAGCCGTTGCACGCGCTTGAATTCAAAATGCATGTCCTTGAGATCCGGCACATTGATGGCCAGATGGTCGTGCGTCTTGATGTCTGCCAGCGTGCGCGTGGACAGGGTGGCATCGTCGCGCACATCCACCAGCGTATCGCGCACATACATTTCCTGGTATTGCGCCACTGCGTTCACCCAGGGTGCATCGGGTTCGGCAGCGCTTTGCCAGTAGCGCACGCCGCCCAGCGCGCAGACCGCGCCGGCAAAGAAAGCCGCAGCCAGACGCGCCGTCTGCCAGCGAGCCGGCTGGCGACCGGTCAAGGGGGGCATGGGGGCTGCCCGATCGCGGCTGGCCTGCACGAGAACGCCGATACTGGTGCTCAGGCTGGCGGGCAGGGGCGGCAGCGTTTCTGCAGCAAACGCATCGGCATACGGCAAGCGGGAGGCCGCCAGCGCGTTGGCCGTGGTCTGCGCTTCGGGCGATTCGGCCACAAGGCGTGCGACCGCTTCTGCATCCTGGCTGGAGAGTTCGCCATCCACCCAGGCCATCAACAGTGTCTCGTTCAGTTTCATGGCTTCACTCCCTTGGGCAAACGCTGCGGGCGGCTAATGGCGAAGAGCTCGCCCAGCGTGATCCGCGCACGTGCCAGCCGGCTCATTACGGTGCCAATCGGGATATCCAGCGCCACCGCCGCCTCGCGGTAGCTCAGGCCCTCTACGCCGACCAGCAGCATGACGACGCGTTGCGGGTCTGGCAGTGCGCCCACTGCGGCAATGATCTGTTGATGCAACAGTTCGTTTTCCGGATCGCCGGCGCGCGGATCAGGCAGGTTTTCCAGCGCATCGTCGTGCCAGTCTGCTGCGTTCACCGCCCGCACCTTGCGTGCGCGGATCTCGCTGATCCAGATCGAATACATGATGGAAAACAGCCACGACAGTGCAGACGTCCCCTCCTGCAACTGGTGGGGGCGTTCCAAAGCGCGCACGCAGGCGCGCTGCACCAGATCTTCGGCATCGTGCCGATTGGCGGTCAGGCGCAAGGCAAAACGCCAGAGCCGTGGCAACAAAGACGGAATCAGTCGGGATAATTCTTCGTCGAGCATCGACGTGTCCTGTAAGGCTCGGTTACCAGGAATGTACTGGATAACGCATGCGGGCCCGGATTATTCCGTTGGTATGAAAATATATTGTTGCGGAATAAATGCAGTCTCTGATGCGTTTGTCCTCAGAGCGGCACGGCCTGCCGCGCAAGGAGACGGCAATGAAGCACAGCATCATCATGACAGCGCTGATGGCGCTGCTCATCGGGACAAGCGGGGCAGTTTGGGCTTCTGGTGGTGGCGGCGGTGGCGGCGGTGGGCAATCAAGCCCGGCTTCGGTCATGGAGGCGCACATCAAGGCCAAACTGGATGCCCAGGACTGGAACGGCGCGCTGTCCTTGCTGGACGAAGCCCGCCAGCAACAACCACGCAATGCAGACTGGTGGAACTACACAGGCTTTGCCCAGCGCCACCTGGGCCATATGCCAGAGTCTTTTGCGGCGTATGAAGAGGCGCTACGCCTCAATCCCAAACACCTGGGCGCCCATGAATATCTGGGCGAGGCTTATTTACAAGATAACCAGCCAGAAAAAGCCAAGGCCCAACTGGCGCAGTTGCAGGCGCTGTGCGGCCATTGCGAAGAATATGAAGACCTGGAAGAGGCTCTGGCAGATTACACCGCCAAGCACCCAGGCTAGACGATGCCCAGCACGCCAACAGGGCGCCTCATCAGCGTCCTGTTGGGCCTGCCAGATATCAGGCCGTCGTTAACCTGGGTTGGTCAGGGCGCCGCCGCTGGCGCCACGCCAATGCGGCTACACCCAACCCCAACAATGCCCACGTGCCGGGCTCTGGCACCGCCTCGACTTGCAGGTGATCCAGGAAGAGGGGCGTTGAACTGTTAAAGACATACAGGTTGGCGCCGTCTTCCGGATAAGGCAGTTGCACGAACACCCAAGGCGATCGCCCTGGTTGAACCGCGGGTACCACTACATTGGCATACCAGAATGAGGTGAGACCGACACTATCGCCCGCCAAATCATAAGCGCTGACATTAAGAATGGTGCCTTCTGGCGCATAGGGCGCATAAACACGGACGTTGGCCAGCGCAAAAAGGGCCAAGCCAGTACTACCAATTGCGTTGGAAGGCTGGAACAGCGGTAGTTGGTAATCAGGCTGGATATAAAGCGCCGTGGTACCCGACCAGGCGGGGGCTACTGGCGTGCCATTGAATGATCCAAAGGCCAGATCGGTGAATTGATCGTTACTCAGGTTGTAGCCATCAATCAGTAAATCGGTTGTGTCGTAATCCGTGTGGGAGGGTGAACTGATCATGGTGGGTGTGATCGGCACGTTGTCAAAGTCGATCACGGTGGCCGCACAGGGGATGGATAATCCAGCCAGAACCAAAGCCAGCGCCGCAGAAGGCAACAGGGTCATCATGTACTCCTTGTCGTGCAAGGTAGAACCGGTTGTTGCGGGTGGTATTGATTGGTGCACTGCGATTATTGAGCCAGTGTACCGAGCATCGCCGGGTCACGGAAACATGACAGACGCATGGTCAGCCAGGGCAACGCCGTAGCCCGGATAAAGCGCAGGAGAGCCCGGAGTAGCCTTGCCTCCAGAATTACATCTACCCGCTTCGCTACCCCGGACTCCCGGCCTGGCGGCCTCCATCCGGGCTACGTGTTGCCCTGCCAGCATGGGTGGCGGCCCCCTCGCGGCGGCGAGGGCGGGGGGAGTCGGGCTGTTACAAATCGATCGCCCCACCTCTGCATGCCACAAATAAAAAGAGCCCGGCTAAGCCGGGCTCCTCACATCGATCAGCCTCAAGCAGAGGCCAAAGATGAATCAGGCGATCAGAAGTCCATGCCGCCCATACCACCCATGCCGCCGCCAGCCGGCATGGCCGGAGCGTCATCCTTGGGCAGTTCTGCAACCATGGCGTCAGTGGTCAGCAGCAGACCAGCAACAGATGCAGCGTGTTGCAGGGCAGAGCGGGTAACCTTGGCCGGATCCAGCACGCCGATCTCAACCAGATCGCCGTACTCGCCAGTGGCGGCGTTGTAACCGAAGTTACCCTTGCCTTCCACAACCTTGTTCACCACAACGCTCGGCTCGTCACCAGCGTTGGCCACGATCTGACGCAGCGGGGCTTCGATGGCCTTCAGTACGATCTTGATACCAGCATCCTGATCGGCGTTCAGACCCTTCAGTTCGCCCAGGTTGGCACGAGCGCGCAGCAGGGCAACGCCACCGCCGGCCACAATGCCTTCTTCCACAGCGGCGCGGGTTGCGTGCAGTGCATCTTCCACGCGGGCCTTCTTCTCTTTCATTTCAACTTCGGTCGCAGCGCCAACCTTGATCACGGCAACACCGCCGGCCAGCTTGGCCACGCGTTCTTGCAGTTTTTCACGGTCGTAGTCGCTGGTGGCTTCTTCGATCTGCTTGCGGATCTGGCCAACGCGGGCCTTGATGCTTTCTTCGTTGCCGTTGCCGTCGATGATCGTGGTGTTTTCCTTGGCCACTTCGATGCGCTTGGCCTGGCCCAGCAGCTCGAGGGTGGTCTTCTCAAGGGTCAGACCCACTTCTTCAGCGATCACGGTACCGCCAGTCAGAATGGCGATATCTTCCAGCATGGCCTTGCGACGGTCGCCAAAGCCCGGAGCCTTGACGGCAACGGTCTTCAGAATGCCGCGGATATTGTTCACAACCAGAGTCGCCAGCGCTTCGCCATCGACATCTTCAGCAATGATCAAGAGCGGACGGCCAGACTTGGCCACTTGTTCCAGCACCGGCAGCAGGTCACGGATGTTGCTGATCTTCTTGTCGAACAGCAGTACAAACGGGTTGTCCAGCAGGGCAATCTGCTTTTCCGGATTGTTGATGAAGTACGGGGACAGGTAGCCGCGGTCAAACTGCATGCCTTCTACCACAGCCAGTTCGTCTTCCAGACCCGAACCGTCTTCAATGGTGATCACGCCTTCCTTGCCCACCTTGTCCATGGCTTCGGCAATCTTCGCGCCCACGGTTTCATCGCTGTTGGCAGAGATAGAACCAACTTGTGCGATTTCCTTGTTGGTGGTGGTCGGCTTGGCGATCTTTTTCAGTTCTTCAACCAGGGCCACAACAGCCTTGTCGATACCGCGCTTCAGATCGGTCGGGTTGAAACCGGCGGCCACATACTTCAGGCCTTCGTTCACGATGCCCTGGGCCAGCACGGTAGCGGTAGTGGTACCGTCACCAGCGACGTCGGAAGTCTTGGAAGCCACTTCCTTCACCAGTTGTGCGCCCATGTTTTCGAACTTGTCTTTCAGTTCGATTTCCTTGGCAACAGAAACACCATCCTTGGTGATGGTCGGGGCGCCAAAGCTGCGCTCCAGCACCACGTTACGACCCTTCGGGCCCAGCGTGACTTTAACGGCATCGGCCAGAATGTTTACGCCAGCAACCATGCGGGCGCGTGCGGAATCGCCAAATTTGACTTCTTTTGCAGCCATTGTGGATTACTCCTGAATCTTGTTTGTGGGGTGTGGCCAGAGCGGCCAGACCCAAATCGGGGAGGGGTGAGCCTTAGGCTTCAACCACACCGAAGATGTCTTCTTCGCGAACAACCAGCAATTCTTCGCCGTTCACTTTGACGGACTGGCCGCTGTACTTGCCCAGGATGACCTTGTCACCCACTTTGACGGACAGCGCGCGCACTTCACCGTTATCCAGCAGCTTGCCAGTACCGATCGCGACAACTTCGCCCAGATCCGGCTTTTCCGCGGCAGCGCCCGGCAGAACGATGCCAGATGCGGTTTTTTCTTCGGCCTCAACACGCTTGATGACTACGCGGTCATGCAAGGGACGGATCTTCATCGTTTATTCTCCTGAGAAATCAATGCCTGAAAGTTCAGGGGCCATCTGGTTGGTGTGGCCCGTTAGCACTCTCGACTAACGAGTGCCAATAATAGGGATGGGTTCCCGAGTTTTCAAGGGGAGAAAGGTTAAATTTCTGTTGGGCTGTGGTTGGCAGGGGGGAGCCACGGAGAAATTGCACAGGCGTTCCTTGCCGAATCATCTTGTCTTTCTGGCTGGCATTTTGTCGTGAAGTCAACCGGCATGTATATCAAACAGGCGCCGCCATACGTCTCCCCTGTTTGATGTAGAGTCGAACCGCTCTAACGTGTGTTTCATCTCTACGCATGGACGCCGTCCATGTTTTGTCTGTGTTCCCCTCAGGTGCAAACATGGTCATCAGTGACATCGATCTGCGTTTGTTGCGTGTTTTTCGGGCCGTGGTCGAGGCCGGTGGTTTTTCAAACGCGCAAGCCTTGCTCAATATCAGCCAGTCCACCATCAGTACGCAGATGTCCCAGCTGGAAACCCGTCTTGGCTTCACGCTGTGTCATCGCGGCCGCAGCGGGTTCCGGCTTACGGATCAGGGCGATGTCATGTACCGGCAGGTGGTCCAGCTCTTTCAGTCGCTGCAGCAGTTTCAGCTGCAGGCGGACGAGTTGAAGGGCGGGCTGTGTGGGCATCTGCGGATCGGCATGATCGACAGCATCATTACTGATCCGGCATGCCCGGTCAGCCGGGCGCTGGCGGAGTTCGCGCGCAAGCCCAATAACGCGGTGCACGTGTCTTTGCAGGTGATGTCGCCACAAGAGCTGGAGACCCAGCTCCTGGATAACCGCATTGATGTCGCGTTCGGTATTTTTTGCAGTCCGTTGCCGGGGCTGACGTACAAGCCGCTTTACCGTGAGCGGGATTTACTGGTTTGTCACCACACGCACCCGCTGGCCAGCATGCCCTCCGGTCAGCCGCTTGCCCACGCAATCAGCCGCGCGCGCAAGGTCATCAGGACGTTTCTGGGTACGCAGGAGCTGGTCCCGCTGGATACCGATGCCGACACCATCTTTGCCACGGTCACCAATGTCGAGGCGGCAGCATTGTTGATCCGCAGCGGGGCCTACATTGGCTTCTTGCCTGAGCACTATGCGCAACACTGGATAAACCAGGGTGACATGGTGGCGCTGCTGCCCGGGCAATGCACCCGCTATTCCGATTTTTCCCTGGTGACGCGGACCCATCAGCCCACGCCGTCGCGCTCACTGGCTGGCTTTTTGCAGAGCGTGGACACGGTCCTCGCTGACATGAGTACGGACGGCAAAGGCGCAGTGAGTGATCCCGTACGCGCTCACTTCGCATCCGCCAATGTCAACATTGAAGCTCTGTAATTGAACGGGTGAAGCGTGCTGCATAGGATGAGCTCACGAATTCTTCTCCGCGCGACGCTGGTTTCGCGGCACCCCAAACCACCTGGAGCTTATTCATGCGAGACATCCGCACCTGTTTGTCTGGAGCCATGCTGCCCAACCGCAAAACCGTGTTGAGCGTTGCCGTCTTGCTGTGCGCCGGGTTGGCCAGCCCGCTGGCGCAGGCCTCTGAAAAACTGAAGATCGGGTACAACAACTGGGTGGGTTCTGCTGGCGTTTTCGTGGCGCAGGAAAAGGGTTATTTCAAACAAGCCGGCCTTGATGTCGAGTTTGTGCCCTTCAAAGGCCCCAGTGATGCCATTCCGCCGCTGGTATCCGGTCACATTGATCTGGCACTCACGACGGCTGACAACGTCGTGCTGGTGAACGCGCGCAGCGGTACGGATCTGAAGATCATTTATGCCACGGACACCTCTAACGGTGCCGATGCCGTGGTCTCTAAAAAAGGCTTGACCAGCCTTGCTGATCTCAAGGGCAAGACGGTTGCAGTGACGCAAAACGAGGTCAATGAACTGCTGTTGCTCAAAGGGCTGGAAAAAGCGGGCATGAAGCCTGGCGATATCAAGAGCGTCAACATGGACCCGGACAGCGCAGGCGCCGCTTTTGTCGCCGGTAAAGTGGATGCCGCGGTGACATGGGAGCCCTGGATTTCGCAAGCTGTTGCCGGCGGCGGCAAAGTGGTGTTTTCCAGCGCGCAGGTGCCCAACCTCATTCTGGATGTGGTGACGGTGAGTTCGGCGACCAGCAAAACCAAAGCCAAAGCCATTGCTGCGTTCCTTGCTGCAGTGGACAAGGGCACGGCGTTCGTCAAATCCAACCCGGATGAAGCGATGCCGCTGGTGGCAAAACGGCTGGAAGTCAAACCCGGCGAAGTGAAAGACATGCTGGTGGGCGTCAAGCTCTATGACATGGCCGGCAACGCCACGCTGTTGCACGGCCCGGCGGCCGCGCAGACGCTGGACAATATCTCCGCGTTTTACAGCAGCCACAAAACGATCCCGAAGAGCATCAAGGGCAGCACGATGGTCGATGGTTCGTTTGTTCAGACCCATTAAGAGAACGAAGATGATTTCGATCTCCTGTCATTACGATCGGCATTTTGAGTTTGCCCCGCAGCGCACCGCGTTGATTGTGATTGATATGCAGCGCGACTTCCTGGCGCCGGAAGGGGCCAGTGGGGTCAGCGGGTTTGACCTCAGCCCGCTGCGCGCCATCATTCCCCGTGTGCAAAACGTCCTGGGTGCGGCACGCCGGCACGGCGTCAGCGTGTTCCATACCCGGGAAGGGCATCGCACTGATCTGGCGGACCTGACCGGAACCAAGCGGCAGCGCACGCTGGACGCCGGTGCGCAGATTGGCGCGTCCGGGCCACTAGGGCGCTTTATGGTGCGCGGCGAGTTCGGTCACGATTTGATTGATGAGCTACAGCCCGCCGCAGGCGAGCCCATCATCGACAAGCCTGGCTACGGTGCTTTTTATGCCACGGACCTGGAGCACATGCTGCGCAGCAAGGGCATCACGCATTTGATGCTGGCGGGCGTGACTACGCAGTGCTGCGTCCACTCCACCCTGCGGGAGGCGGTAGATCGCGGGTTTTCCTGCCTGACACTGGCCGATTGCTGCGCGAGTTTCGAGCCAGCGCTGCATGAGGCAACGCTGCAGATCATCGCCAGTGAAGCCCATCTGTTTGGATGGATCGCCGACGGTGAAAATCTGGTGGCCGCGCTGGAAAAACAGACCTGCAAGGAAACCGCATGAACGCGCCACCCTGGGGTACACACAGGCCCTATCCGGTGGCCACGCGCTGGTATGAACGGCTGGATCTGGAAAACGGCGTTACACGCTTTTGGGAACCACATGTCCACCCGCTGGAACAGGCCAATTTCTGGCATATCCGCGGTCGCGACAAAGATCTCTTGATTGATAGCGGCATGGGGATCGTGCCTCTGCGCCCCAGTTTTCCGGACTTGTTTGGCGACAAAGAAGTCATTGCGCTGGCCACCCACACGCATATCGATCACATTGGCGCGATCCACGAATTTGAACATCGCTGGGTGCATGGCGCTGAGGCGCGTCAGATGGCGCACCCATCCGGCGTGACGACGCTGATCTGCGCAGATATTCACCCTCAGCTGGCCAGGTTGTTTGTTGAAGCAGGTTATCCGCCCTTTGACGAATTACTGATCGATGCCATGCCGTACGAAGGGTATGACCCTCGCCAATACCGCCTGCGCGGCGCCACGCCCACGCATCTTGTCAGCGACCAGGACATCATTGACCTGGGCGACCGGCGCTTTGAGATCATCCAGTTGCCCGGCCACTCTCCCGGGAGCATCTGTATCTGGGAAGAAGCAACAGGCACGTTGTATTCCGGCGATCTTGTGTACGATGGCCCGCTGGTTTACGAAGGGCCGGGTATGGATCTGGACATCTACGCGCAATCGCTGCGCCGCTTGAAAGCCATGCCGATCCAGACCGTCCATGCCGGGCACGACCCCAGCTTTAACGGTGCCAGACTGGTTGAAATCATCGACACCTATCTGCGGCGCTGGCACATGCCTGACTAGCCAGATTGGCCGACCTGTTTACGCCCTGAAATCCACGCAGCATGGCCCGCGCTGGAAACAAAAAGTGGCTGGACTTATGAGTGCGCAAAGCCAATAACTCACTGGTGGTCAGCGAGCGCGCTCACCACTGCCAGCGCATTGTGCACATCGCACTCAAAACAGCCTGATGAAGGCGGCTTTCCCGTTCAACAACAATCCGCGCTGGCACGTACCCGCATGCTTTGGCATGTCGGGTTAGACAGGAGTGAACATATGTTCCTGGCCAGAATCCTTGCCGGTGTGATGTTGTTGCTGACTCTGATCAGCCCGGCGCGTGCGGCGGATGACCCGCTCTCGCTGTGGAACGACAGCCCGTCGCGTAATGCCATCATCGATTTTGTCTCCCGCACCACCACGCAGGGCTCATCCGACTTTCTGCCGCCAGAGCAGCGCGTGGCGGTTTTTGATAACGATGGCACGTTGTGGAGCGAACAGCCCATGTATTTCCAGGGGCTGTTTGTGTTTGACCGGATTCGGGAGCTGGCCCCGCAGCACCCGGAATGGAAGACCAAAGAGCCCTATGCCTCCATCCTGAAAGGGGATTACAAAAAAGCACTGGCCGGCGGTGACAAAGCGCTAGTGACCCTGGTGATGGCAACCCATGCGGGTATGACCAACGATGAGTTCTCCAGCATCGTTTCAAACTGGCTGGCAACGGCGGTTCACCCCAAATTCAAGCGCCATTACACCGAGCTGGTGTACGCCCCCATGCTGCAATTGCTCGATTACTTGCGGGCCAACGGCTACAAGACCTTCATTGTGTCTGGCGGCGGTATTGAGTTCATGCGCGTGTTTGCCGAGAAAACCTACGGTATTGCGCCAGAGCAAACCATTGGCAGCAGTATCAAGACGAAGTTTGAAATGAAAGAGGGCAAGCCGGCGCTTATCCGCCTGCCGCAAATCGACTTCATTAACGATGGCCCCGGCAAGCCCGTTGGCATTGCGCGCTTTATCGGGCGCAAACCCGTGATTGCCTTTGGCAACTCGGATGGGGATATCCAGATGCTGCAATACACCACCGGCGGCACTGGCCCGCATCTGGGGGTGATCGTGCACCACACGGATGCCGCGCGGGAGTACGCCTACGACCGCAACTCTTCTGTCGGCCAACTGGATAAAGGCCTGGATGCTGCATCCGCCAACGGCTGGGTGTTGGTAGACATGAAAAACGACTGGAAGAAGGTGTATTCGTTCGAATAACCGTACCTGGTTGCCATGAGCTCATCCACCACGTTTAACGGGGCGCGTATCAAATCAAACGGGGAAGGTATTGTTGCCTTCCCCATTTGTTGTGCTGGCGCTGCCCGGTGCATCAACGTCTTCTATATTGAAACAAGACATACACATTGATCACGTTGGTTTCGTGATCCACATTCAGCCCGGCGCAGTGCCGGTCACGCCCCTGTTGCTATGGAATCGAACGCAATGCCGGTCGCCCGCAAGACCAAACAACATGCCCGACGCAAGGTATCGCTGCCGGCAAGACTGCCCGCGTCGGTCTCGCGAGAGCCGGTGTCGCCAGAGAAAATCCGGGATTTGTTTCAGCCCGCCTGGCAGGCGGTTGAGCGGCTAGGCAATGGCACGGCACATGAAGCGGACCGGCTTGCGTTGCAAGACGTGATCCGGCTAACCCTGCTGTTGCGGCAACACGGTCTGGACATTCCCGTACCGCAACTGATGTTGTTGAACGGGGCCGCCACCAGTATCAACCAACTGCAGCAGCATCCTGGTGCGGATACCTTGCGCAGTGACCAGGCCACGTGCCAGTTGCTGGCAGAGATGCTTGATTGGGCCATCACTTTTTTCAACACCGCGCCAGCCGTGCTGGTCAGTCATGCGCAGGATATGCTCACCGCTTGAGCGGGCAGGGTGGGCGCGCCGACCCATGCCATCTGGAACCTTCTGGATACGGCCAGGTCGGAACTGCCCCTTCTTGTTGAATGCCGGACCACGTCTATGAAACTCAAACCATTGACTGTCGCGCTGTGCCTGTTCGCAGCAGCAACGACCCAAACCTGGGCAGAAGATGTCGCCGCCCCGGCCTATGGCGGCGAACTGCAGGGGTTTAGCTATCCGGCACCCGTGCAGCAGTTTGAGTTCACCTCGCAGGGGGTGCCGCTGCATATGGCCTATATGGACGTCAAACCGGCAACGCCCAATGGCCGTACCGTGGTGTTGCTGCACGGCAAGAACTTTTGTGCCGCCACGTGGGAAGGTAGCATCAAGGCGCTGACTGCGGCAGGGTATCGGGTGATTGCGCCGGATCAGGTTGGATTCTGCAAATCCAGCAAGCCTGAGCACTATCAGTATTCTTTCCAGCAATTGGCAAACAACACCCACGCGCTGCTGACCTCGCTGGGGATAGACCGGGTGACGTTGCTGGGGCACTCCACGGGCGGCATGCTGGCCATACGCTATGCGTTAATGTACCCGGCTGCGGTAGAACAATTGGCGCTGGCCAACCCGATCGGGCTGGAAGACTGGAAAGCGAAGGGCGTCCCGGCCATTACCGTTGACCAGTGGTATGCGCGTGAACTCAAGACGAGCGCAGAAGGTATCCGCAATTACGAGCAAAACACCTACTACGCCGGTCAATGGCGCGCCGCTTATGAACCGTGGGTACAGATGCTCGCCGGCATGTACCGCGGGCCAGATCGGGAGCGGGTGGCCTGGAATTCTGCGCTGCTGTACGACATGATCTATACCCAGCCAGTGGTCTATGAACTGCCTCAACTACAAATGCCGACCTTGCTGTTGATTGGCCAGAAAGACACCACCGCCATTGGCAAAGACCTGGCCACACCGGCCATACGCGCAACGCTGGGCCGTTATCCGGAATTGGGCAAAGCGGCCGCCCGGCAGATTCCGCATGCCACGCTGGTCGAGTTTGCAGACCTGGGGCATGCACCCCAAATGCAGGATCCGGACGCGTTTCACAAGGCGTTGCTGGCTGGCCTTTCAGCACTACCAGCCGTGACCGCGCGGTAAGTTAGCCAGACCGGGAACGCAGGAGATCAACGTTATGGATGGCGCCGTCAGGCAGGTGATCGAGCAGAGCAATCGGGATGCGTTTGCCGGCGTGATCGGTTTTGGCTCTGAAATGGGCAGTCTGATGCAAGTGGGGGTGGAGTCTTACCACGTGGATTATCTCGTGGCCGCTACCACGTATTACATGCCGGACGGCGAAACCTGCATCTTGCCCATGACAGTGCCCGCCGTAGCCATCCCGCGGATTGTCGACAAACCGGCGTTATTGCTTGCCATCCGCCGGGCGCAAAACGGGGAGATAAAGTTTCCGCAGTTCGTTGCGCAATCCATGGCGTCGGGCTGCGTCGGCTACGTGGTCTGGATTACCGGGCAGCACGTGGGCTACCTTGGCCGCAAAGGCGTCGCGCTGATAGACCCCTTTTCTGGCGGGGGCTAACGCCCAAATGGCCTGCGCACCCTAATTACCAAAAGTGTGACCTGGCGCCTGATTCAACAGATGCGTGCCTGGGTTGCTGCTCAACCACAAATAGCGCTCGTACTGGCGCAGCATATCGGCAATCAGTTCTTCGCTGCGCAGGTACTGGACGTCGTAGCCTTCGCGACCATCTTCAAAAAAGGTAATGGGCTCGTACACACGAGCAGCCGGATCGTCTGCGCTGGCCGATTGGCTAATCAGAAACGCGGGCAACAACCGGCTTTGCGGCCGCACGCCGTACACAAAATCACGCAAGGACTCCACCGGGATGGTCAAACGCACTTCGCCATCGCTCTCTGCACTGTGGCTAACATGGGCCACGATGCCGCGCTGGCGTAGTTCTGTGCTGACCTCCTGCATGGCGCTCAGCACCGTGGTTTGCAAAAACTCACGCACATCGGCTTCTGTGGCCTGATGCACTATCTGCGCCAGCCGCTTGCGCCAATGGGCACCGCTCCAGAACCCGGTCGCATGCGCCAGCGCCGGCCCATAATGCGCGCGATCTGCCTGCAAGCCTGCCCACAAGCCATAACACAAGGCCAGCATGATCACGGTGACGGGCAACGCCGCAACCAGCGTCATGGCCTGCAAGGCTTTGAGCCCGCCGGCCACCATCAATACCGCGGCGGTCAGCCCCAAAACAGCCGCCCAGAACAAGCGTTGCCACACCGGCGAATTGGGTGCCCCGCGTGACGCAATGGTGTCGATTACAAACGCGCCAGAATCGGCCGAGGTTACAAAGAACACGGCAATCAAAATAATCGCCAGGCCAGACAATACCTGGGTGAGCGGGAAATACTGGAAAAACTGGAACAACAACGCATCCACATTGTTCGCCCCGCGTGCCAGCGCGCCCATGGCCACGTGGGTATCCAGCCAGATGGCGTTGTTACCAAACGCGGTCATCCACAGCAGATTGAACAACGCCGGCACCAATAACACGCCCAGCACAAACTGGCGGATGGTGCGCCCGCGAGAAATACGGGCAATGAACATGCCCACAAAGGGCGACCAGGAAATCCACCAGGCCCAATACAGGATTGTCCAGTCACCAAACCAGCCCGGCTTGAGCGTGGGTTGATAGGTATATGTACGAAAAGACAATTCGATCAGATTGGTCAGGTAATGCCCTACGTTCTCGCTGAAGGCTTCCAGCAGGTACACAGTCGGGCCGAACGCCACCACAAACAGCAACAACAAGATCGCCAGCGACAGATTGATCTCGCTCAGAATGCGCACACCCTTATCCAGACCAGATGCGGCAGATAACCCGGCCAGCATCACCACAACCGCAATCAAGCCAATCCGGAATGGCGTAGAGCCCGTCTCCCAGCCCAGTACCTGATGCAAGCCGGCACTTAACTGCAGCACCCCATAACCCAGGGTGGTGGCAATCCCGGCAACGGTCCCGACTAGCGCAAAAGCATCTACACCGTGGCCAATGGGTCCGTTGATCCGGTCCCGCAGGACTGGGTACAAACCGGAACGCATGGTCAGCGGCAGGTTGTACCGAAAACCAAAGTAGGCCAGCACCAGCCCCATCACCCCATACACCGCCCAGGCGTGAAAACCCCAGTGAAAAAACGTCATCAACATGGCTTCACGGGCGGCCTGGGGCGTACCGCCGGCCTGCAAGGGCGGCGCCAGGTAATGCTGCATGGGCTCGCCCACCCCAAAATACATCAGCCCGATCCCCATGCCGGCCGCAAACAGCATGGCAGTCCAGGACACAAAACTGAACTCGGGCGTGGCGTCATCCGGGCCCAGCCGGATATCGCCAAATTTGCTGGCCGCAACCAGGATCAGGAACGCCAGGAAGGCGGTGACGCTCAGGGTATAAAACCAGTCAAATCGTTGGGTGACCCAGCTTTGGGCCTGGGCAAACACCAGATCAGCGTCTTCGTGATCAAGCGCACAGTACAACAATAGCGCCACCACCACCGCCAGCGCTGGAACTACCACAGGCGCTTGCAAGGTTGTTTTGGGGGAGGGCGGGGAGGCTTGATTTGCAGAATCCGGCATGTTCACTGTCACCTTGAATAAGTGCCGTCATTGGGTTTGCTAGCGGCCCAAATCCATCAAGGTGACGATAGCCAAAGGCTATCTACCCATCGATCTGGCGCGGTTTTATATATAGACAATATTTAGGGGGTTGCCGCATGAATCTGGCGAGTCTGCCCGCCTCCTGGCGGCAATAATGACCAGCCAGCGACAACCCCAGCAGGCGCAACAGCTTGATCAATAAGCCAGTGCTATCCCCCTGCCAGATCACACTTTTGCGGCCATGCAAATCAATACAATTTGCTGCGCTCAGGCGGGGTGTGTTGCGTGGGGACGGCGTTGTCAAATCAGGGGAGTTGGCATAGAGAAATACCATTTTGACCATGCAATGTTTTTTTTAATAATCAAATCAAATTGCACGGCAAAAATAGACACTTTGCTTTTTAATAATTCCTTTAGTTTTTTCGGACATCAACGAGCTGATATTTGATGTGAAAAGAGGGCCATGATTCATCCAGGGTTATTAAATATTTTTTATTTCCTGGTTTTGGGTATTTCTGTGCGTTTTATTTCGGAAGACATGATTCTGCGTAGTACTGAATAAATCACGAGGCAGCTCAAAATATGGACACTCATTTTTTTATAGTTGAATGATCTTGTGGTTAAGCCTGGCAAGTGATCGGAAAATCCTGACAAAGGCAATCCAGCCGAGGCTACTGCGTACTATAACGACAAGAGGATCAATCCCGATTTAAGGCGGTATGTAAGTTCATCGGGAAAAGAGGCTGCCCCGCGCCAGGGTTTTGGGGCACTTTAACTGGATGATGCTGGAGGGTTATGCGCCATTTTTCATCAGATGCACAGATGGTTATTGCAGATGATCGTCCGATCATTCTTCACGCTGACCCGTACGCCAGGGCCCTCATCGGATCAATCAAGCGCGCATTAGAGGCTAGTCAGATCTAATGGAGCGATTTTTCTCCCATTCCGCAGCTTCCCCGTTGCACACATTATCTGTGCTTGAGGACAACCTTAAACGGGAACGGCGGGTCTTTTCCATTGCCATTGGTTTGCTGATTTTCAGTGTTATTTGCGTGGCATGGGTAGTGGTTTTTGCCTTCATGGAAGGCGTGAGCCGTCGTGAGCAAGAAAACGCGCAGGTATTGATGCACAACGTGAATACGGCGATTGCCCTGCGCCAGAACATGCTCACCGTGGCCCAACTATTAACCACACAGGCAGATGCACAGTCTGATAACACGATCGCGGCGGCTTGTTTGCGCAGCGGTGCGGGCGAGGACCTGCCTGTTTTGCGTCGATCCTGCAATGAGTCTCTGGCAAGGCTGTCCAAAGCCGATCAGGCAACCCCCCTTGAGATAGCCCGGTGGGATGGTTCCGTTTCTTATGGGGCTGGTTTCTGGAGCGCTACTGCTGATGTAAAACAGCGCCCCGTCAATCTGATCCGGGCGGCAAAAAGTGTCCTGTCGGCACACAATATCGACCCTGTGGCCGCCGCCCGCGCTGGCCGGGTGTTCTGGTTTCCCGCCCCGCGTGAGTTGGGCTTTTCATCCTCTGTCACGCTGGCGTTTACGGTGGTCGCCCGCGATGATCGTCCGTATGCATTGGTGTTTACCCATATTTCCATCAAGCAGGTGTTTGCTGAGTCCGCCACGACCGGTTTGATTGCGGATACCGCAGTATTTGATGCGCAAAATAATCTGATTGAAGGCGCGCTGACAGAGCCAATCCTCTTTGCGCAGAGCCATGTACCTATTGATAAGGAGGGTCATTTTCACTGGCAGTTGTGGCACGGCTGGGGTAGCCGCATGCTGCTTCCTCAGGACTTGGGGACGGTCGTTTTTGCCTTGCCTGGCTCCAGAACCTTGCCCTCGCTACGGACTGAATTGATCGCGGTCACCATGGTGGTGCTGGCATTGATTACCGCCTTGCTCACCATGTACCGCTACTGGAATTACCGTTACCTCACACGCACCTATGATGAGGCCCGGCGCGGGCTGGAAGGGGAGATCCTCAACCACCTGCTGGTTCATGCCACGCCCATTGGCTTGTGTATCGTATTGCGCAATGATTTTCGCATTATCGCTGCCAACCAGAAGGCGCGTGACGTGTTGGGGCTGGATGATGAGGCCGTCCGCTTGCCACTCGGGCTGTGTGAAGCCTTTGAGCAACGGGGCGTGATGCCGGGCACGGGTACTGACGATGGCGGTATTGAACAGTTTCAGTATTCGTTAGCCCGGCCATCTGGCTCGCCGCTGCATCTGGAGATTTCCTACGCACCGGCCTATGTGAACAAGACCGAAGTCTTGTTCTGCGCGATTGCAGATATCACCGAACAGCACGCCGCCGAAAACCTGCTGCGCCAGGCGAAGGAAACCTCTGAGCAATCTGCGCGGGCGCGATTAAGCTTTTTTGCCTCCATGAGTCACGAAATCCGCACACCGCTGGCCTCTTTGTTGGGGTCGCTGGAACTGGTGGCACTCGGCCCGTTGAGCCCGGAGCAAGATGCCCGCGTCCATGCCATGCAGGCCTCTGCCTTTGGCTTGTTGCAGGTGGTCAATGACGTCCTGGACTTTTCCAGTATGGACATTGGCGAAATGCGCCTGACGCCGGCGTGGCATTCCCTGCGCGAACTGATTGTGCTTGTCGCGGCGGCCCATACACCGTTGGCCAACCAGTTGGGTTTGCGGCTGTTTGTGGTGATTGATCGCCACTGCCCGGATCGGCTCATGCTTGATGCCGTACGTGTCTCACAAATCCTGAACAATTTGCTTGGCAATGCCTTCAAATTTACCCCCGCCGGCAAGGTGGTATTGCGCGCGGCCTGGGTTGACCACGCACTGCAACTGACGGTGGCGGATTCTGGCGTGGGCATTCCGGACGCCTTGCAGAGCCGGCTGTTTCAACCCTTCACGCAAGGAGAAGGGCAACGATTGGCGCAAGTCAGGGGCACGGGCCTTGGCTTGTCCATTTGCGCCCATCTGTGCGAACTGATGCACGGCCGCGTTGCGCTGGAGAGCATTGAAGGGATCGGCACGCGGGTTCAGGTGAACTTACCCCTGGAAGCAGACGCAACCCAGCCTGCGCTCACCGTGTTGTCGGGTAAGCCCGCGATCCTGTGCCACGCGCCCGAGTATCGGGAGTGGTTCGAAAACCTGTACGACCCGGCGCATGCCACGCCCGTCTGGATCACGCCACAAACGGCTGCAACGGATCTGACTGCGTGTCACTACCTGGTCGTCACTGACGAATTCACTCCGCAAGACATCGCTAGCTTGTGGCCAGATGCCTCGCGGCTGGTTTATGCCACGCAAGGCGGTCCATTGCTGCCCACCGAGCAAGAAGATGGCGCGTTGCAGGTCGGCATTTTTAGCCTCAAGGGCTTTATGCAAGCGGTAGCCATGCTGGAGAGCCGCCCCGAACAACCCTTGATTGCGATTGCTCCGTCACCAGTCGCAAGCAAGTCACAGGACGATGCGTTGGTCGTGCTGATTGCGGAAGACAACACGCTCAACCGTGGGCTGTTGCGTGACCAATTGCGCACGATCGGCGCGCGGGTCATTGAGGCCGCCGATGGTGAAGAGGCCCTGGCTTTGCTGCATCTGCGGCATGTTGATCTGGTCCTGACCGACATGGATATGCCACGTATGACAGGCACTGAATTGCTGGCCGCGATCCGCAAGGATGATGCCCGCTTGCCGGTTTATGCCGTGAGTGCCAGTGCCAGTACGCAGGAGATTGAGCACGGCCGCACGCTGGGCTTTACCGACTATCTGACCAAACCCGTTGCGCTGGCTGTGTTGGCCTCGATACTGCAGGCGCCGGCTCAAGGTGTGCCCTTCGCGCCGGGTGTCAGAGCTGATCTGGACGATTTGCCCCCACGCTTCCCGCCTGTCCCACCGGCTTATGTGGGCGATTTACTGGAACAGATTGATACGGACCTGGCGACACTGGATCAACTCTGTGCGCGGCAGGATATCAATGGTCTGCGCCGCTGGGCACACAAGATTTCAGGTGGTCTCGTGGTGCTCGGGCCGTCCATGTTGCTCGATCAAAGCGAAGAGCTGCGTGAACTGTTGCACGCCAACGCCCCGTGGGAAGACATCGAGGTATTTACCACCATCTTGAACCACGAATTATCCGCGTTACGGGATCTCACTCTCTCTGGCCATTCAGTACCTTAGACCGCGCGCTGCCCCCTCTCTTTTTGCTGTAACACGCCGGTAATGTATCTATTTTGATACGGTCAATCCGGTCTGACTGACCAGTACCGCGTACAGCTGTCTTGCAATGCACCAAAGCCGGTACCGCCAACAAGTACGCCATATCTGCATTCTTTCCCTCGTTTTGCTGCACCGTTTTAGCACATTCAGGTAAGCAAATCGCTGTATTTGAAATCGTTTTCACGCTGATGCAGTATCCGGCGACCCAAGCCAAGTTAATGATTTTTATGGGCATTTGTAATTGTTCATCTATGCACCATAACAAGGCGCTGGGTTGCGGTACACCAAACCGGTGTGAAAGGGTCTGAGCTGCCAATCAACTCGCCAGACCGGAATTTCGCTTAACCATAAGCCGCGCAACCTGCCCGCAGGCGTGTAGCGGCACCACAGGACCGGGGGCCAAAGAGCCCGGACAAAACCGGCGTGTGTAAAAACTGGATCGAGGAGTTTTTTGCATGAAATGCCGTATCCCGCATTACCTTGCCCTTGGTGCGCTCAGCGCACTGACGGTGGCACTGACCGCGTGTGGCGGAGGCAGTAGTTCGTCCACCGATGCCGCGACCAACAGTGCGCTGGCCCCCACGCCCACACCAACGCCGACACCGGTGCAGAACACGGCGGTAGATTTTGGCCCCAATGTGCTGGTGTTTGACCCCGGTATGTCCACCGCGGATATCCAGACGCAGGTCGATATCGTGTATGCCCGGCAGCACACCAACCAGTTTGGTCCCAACCGCTATGCCTTGATGTTCAAGCCCGGTACTTATGCGGTGGATGTCAACGTGGGTTTCTATACCCATGTACTGGGCCTTGGCGCCTCGCCGGATGACGTGCAGGTGAACGATCTGCACGTAGAAGCGGACTGGCTTAACGCCAGCCAGGATGCCACGCAGAACTTCTGGCGCTCTGCCGAAAACCTGGCGGCCAATCCGGTTAGCGGCACGGATCGCTGGGCGGTGTCGCAGGCGGCACCCATGCGTCGCGTGCATATCAAGGGCGGCTTATTCCTGAGTTCGCCGTGGTGTGGCTATTCCAGCGGTGGTTTTCTTGCAGATACGTTGATTGATGGCCAGACCAACTCTTGCTCACAACAGCAATGGTTCAGCCGCAATACCGAATGGGCCTCCTGGGTTGGTGGCGTGTGGAATATGGTGTTTGTGGGCGTACAGAATCCGCCCACCGTCGGCACATGGCCCTCGTCGCCGCTTACCGTGGTGGCACAGACGCCGGTGGTGCGGGAAAAACCCTTCCTGACCATTGATAGCAGCGGCAACTACAGCGTATTTGTGCCTGCGCTCAATACCAATACCACCGGCACCACGTGGCATGGCCGTACCGCAGCGGGGACATCGTTGCCCATCAGCCAGTTCTACATTGCCAAAGAGAACGTCGATACCGCGCAGACCATCAACGCAGCCTTGGCCAAGGGGCTTAACCTGATCATCACGCCGGGCGTGTATCACCTGACCGATACCATCCGTGTGACCCGGCCAGACACCGTGGTGCTGGGCCTGGGCGTGGCTACGCTGGAAGCCGATACCGGGCTGGATGCGATGGATGTGGCGGATGTGGATGGCGTCAAGATCGCCGGTTTGCTGTTTGAGGCTGGCACGACGTCATCTCCCGCGCTGCTCAAGGTGGGCTCTGCGGTGACGGGCGTCAGCCATGCGGCCGATCCAACCTGCCTGTATGACATTTACGCCCGTATTGGCGGCCAGATTGCCGGCAAGGCGCACACCGCGGTAGAGATCAACAGTAATAACGTGATTGGGGACGATTTCTGGCTCTGGCGTGCCGACCACGGCGATATCGGCTTGACCACCACTGGCTGGACGATCAACCCGGCCGTCAACGGGCTGGTCGTGAATGGGGACAATGTCACCATGTACGGTCTTGCTGTGGAGCATTTCCAGCAGTATCAGACCCTCTGGAATGGCAACGGCGGCAGTGTGTACTTCTATCAAAGCGAAGAGCCGTATGACGTACCCAACCAGGCCGCATGGATGAATGGCAGCGAAAACGGTTACCCGTCGTACAAGGTGGCCAGTACCGTGACCTCGCACAAGGCTTATGGCGTGGGTGTCTACAGCTTTTTCAGCACCAACAACGCGGTATCGCTGGCCAATGCCATTGAGGCGCCGCAACAAACCGGCGTGAGCTTCACTGATCTGATTACGGTCTCGCTGGATGGCACCAGCCTGATCAGCAATGTGATCAACAACACCGGGGGCAGCAACATTGGCCAGAACGGTGCTGTGGCGAGCTATCCGTAACCCGCTTGTCTGATGAACGCACCCCGCAGCGCACGGCGGGGTGCGTTTTATCTGCAAAGCGGCAAGCGCCTGGCCTCGCGATGGATGAAGGGATGGCGCAGTCGCAACACTCCGTCTGTGCAAATTGCGGGAGCCCGACGGCATTTGGCATATGCTGTAGGAATAAAACACGAATGAGGCACAACCATGCTCACCGCCGCCCAGAAACGCTGGGATGTCGAGCAGTGGACCCATTATCTGAAAGTGCAGGAAATCCCGGTCTTGCCACGGACCAAGGGCCTGCTGGACTTGCTCGTCGAGCATGCCGATACCGTCGCGCCAAAACGCCTGGTTGAACTAGCCAACAGTGACTCTTTTCTGGCGCTGCGGCTCTTGCGTTATGCCGAAGCGCATCGCTCGCATCATTTGGGGCGGGAGAGCACCACGCCGCTTTCGGCCATTTTGCAGACTGGCACCGACAATCTGATCAAACTGATTGCCGAAAGCCCGGTATGCAGTGAGGCAGAAGAAGGCCTGCACCTGAGTGAATCCCGCTGCGCCACGGCCTCGGTCTATGCCCGGCACTGGGCGGCATGGCGGGCCGATATCTCGCCAGAAGAAGTCGCGCTGGCCGCGCTGCTGGCAGAAATGGGCGAAATGCTGCTGTGGCACTTTGCGCCGGAAATCCCCCGTGCCGTGCAAGAAGAACTGCGCAGTGGCCGGGCGCTCAGAACGTTGCAGGCCCAGCAGCAAGTAGCGGGCTTTTCGTTCAAGACCTTGTCATTGTCTTTGGCCGCCGCCTGGCATTTGCCACCCTTGATTGCCATGCTGATCAAGGGCGTGGACAACATCCGCGCGCACATTGCCCGCATTGCCAACGACACCGCGCGCCATTTGCAAACCGATCCGCAAAACCCGGCGATTCCGTCCGACATGATTGCACTCCGGCAGTTTTTGCCGACGGTCAGCTACAGCAAATTGCTGGCGCCGCTAGACATCACGGATGAGTATCGCGAAGCCGTGTTGCTGGCTATTTCCAGAGATGAACAATGAAAGACAGATCAATTACGCCCCAGCCCCATGAGCGGCGCATGCGCGATGATGAATACATTGTGTCCAGCTCTGACCTTGCCGGGCGCATCACCGTGGTGAACGACGTGCTGGTGGAGTACTCCGGCTATACCGAGGCTGAATTGATTGGCCGGCAACACAATATCTTGCGTCATCCAGATATGCCGCGTGCGCTGTTCTGGCTGATCTGGGAAACCATCAAGCACGGCGAAGATTTCCAGGGCTACGTCAAAAACCTGTGTAAAGACGGCGGTTTTTACTGGGTGCATGCCCGTATCCGCCCGCAATTTGATGCAGAAGGCCATCCCACCGGTTATCAATCGGTGCGCCGCAAACCGGCCCGGCGCGCTGTGGATAAAGTCTCTGCCCTGTACGGCCAGATGCTGGCCGCAGAAGCGGCGGTTAGCGCGGCAGATGCCGTTGAGGCGGGTCTGAAAGTGCTGCAGGCAGAACTGGCCGCGCAGCAACTGGCCTATGAGCAATGGGTGGCCAGGCTCTAGCAGCGTGAGCTATGCCAGTGCGCACAGGGCCGCCTCTGCCAGATGGCGCAGGGCCAGCCCGGTATGCTGACAGCATTGCGCGGCTCCCGTATTGTAGATACCCCGATCTGTGCAAGGCGGCCAGCCGCACACGCTTGCCCGTTGGGCATACCCCCTCTGTTGTTAATCCAGGGCGCTCATGGACCCGCATATCGACCATATCCTGATCGTGGATGATGACCGCGAAATCCGCGAACTTGTCTCGACCTATCTCACCAAAAACGGCCTGCGCGTCTCCGTGGCCCAGGGCGGCCGCCAAATGCGGTCCATGCTGGAGGTCACACCGGTTGACCTGATCGTGCTCGACATCATGATGCCCGGCGAAGACGGTTTATCTTTGTGCCGGGAGTTGCGCGCCGGCAAGCACAAGCTTCTCCCCATCTTGATGCTGACCGCGCGGGACGATGAAACCGACCGCGTGCTGGGCCTGGAAATGGGCGCGGATGATTATCTGACCAAGCCTTTTGCCTCCCGCGAGTTGCTGGCGCGGATCAAATCCGTGCTGCGCCGCACGCGCATGCTGCCACCCAATCTGCAGGTAACAGAAGTGGCGCGTGTCTTGACGTTTGGCGACTGGCAACTGGATACCACGGCGCGGCATCTGGTCGATAAAGAGGGCACGGTGGTGGCGCTCAGTGGCGCGGAATACCGCCTGCTGCGCGCATTTGTGGATCACCCGCAGCGTGTACTTAACCGCGACCAGTTGCTCAACCTGACCCAGGGCCGCGAGGCGGATCTGTTTGATCGTTCCATCGATTTGCTGGTCAGCCGTGTGCGCCAGCGCCTTGGAGACGACGCGCGTGAGCCCGGCTATATCAAGACCGTGCGCAGCGAAGGCTATGTGTTTGCCGTGCCGGTACAGATTACTGAAGCCCGCCAGGATTTCTGAGGGGGCGTGAAAAAAGCGGGCCATCTGGCCCGCCTTGTTGTGTTGTTGCCGGCTTATTTGGCGGCGACGGTTTGTACGGCGTCAATGATCACCTTGGCCACTTCTTCCGGGTGCGATTGTTGCGGTACATGGCTGGACGGCAGGACGGTGGTTCTGGCGTTGAGCTTTTTGGCGTAATCACGCTCCAGGTCCGGCTGGATCATGCGGTCATTGGACGACACGATGTACCAGTTGGGGCGGGTGCTCCAGGCGGCGGCGCTGACTTTCTCGCCAAACGCTTTGGACTGGATCGGGCCTTGGGTGGCTGCCATCACGTCCGTGCGGGCACGGGGCAGATCCTGGGCAAAGTAGTTGGCCACGCCATCTGCCGACAGCGACAGGTAGCCTGCAGCATCCGCCTGCAGATGCTTGATGCCTTCTGGCACCGGATACTGCGTACCTTGATCAGCGGTGGACTGGCCGGCATCCGGCGCAAAGGCAGCGACATACACAAGGGCCGCTACTTTGGGATCGTTACCAGCCTGGGTAATCACCGTGCCACCCCAGGAGTGACCCACCAGCACGACGCGGCCGGGGGCGTTGCTGATAGCGCGCTGGGCTGCGGCGACGTCGCCAGACAACGAGTCCAGACCGTTTTGAACGGCAGTCACCTTGATGCCTTTGGCCTGCAGATACGGGATCACGCGGGACCAGTCAGACCCGTCGGCAAAGGCGCCGTGCACGATCACGACGGTTGGGCTTTCGGCGGCCTGGGCAATGCCAGCCGAGAGGGCCAGTGTGGCAACAGCAGTAGCAATAAAAGAACGTGCAGTCATGATGAATCTCCTTGGGTTGTGTTTGTTTACAAGACAGGACGAAGTATGCGCAGGGCCGGGACAGGGCAACATCGGTCGGATATCCGATGCGTGCCTCATCCCCTTGCAGGCCAGCGCAGCACAACCCCAGGTAACCGGAAGCCGCTAACCCATGCAGTCCCATGTTCTTGAACCCCGCGCGCTGATCCCGGCCAGAGACGCCATTGTCGCCATCGCTTTTATTGGTGATTTGAGTATGGGGCGCGCTACCGACCAATCCCCGCGGACCGCGTGGCTGGCCATGGCGCTGGCCCGTGCCGCCGCGTGTAGCGACGACGTGATTGCGGCGGTGGAGATCGCCGCGTTATTACGCTGGTCGGGTTGTACCGCCAATGCCGCCGGGTTTGAACGCATCCTGGGCGATGACGTGGCCGGCCGTGAAGCCATGATGGCGCTCACTTTGCCGCCGCTCAATGCAGATGCCCAAAGCCAGATGCCGGAAATGGCGCAGATTCATTGCGAGGTAGCCGGAGATATCGCCCGCATGCTGGCGCTGGGCGAACCCATCGAAACCGCCTTGCGTCACACCTTTGAACGGTATGACGGTAGCGGCTTGCCAGGTGTATTGCGTGGTGATGCCGTGCCGGCAGCGGTGTATATCGTGGCGCTGGCCAGTGATCTGGAAATCCTCAGCCGGGCGCATGGTTTGCCGCGCGCGCTGCAATGGATCGAAAGCCGCGCCGGGCACGTCTATCCTGCTGCGCTGGCGGCGCTGTTGCTACAACACGCGGCAGACTGGCTAGTGCAACTGGACACCTTCAGCACCCAGGGCACACTGCTGCCACCCGCGCTGAACGCGACAACGCAGCCCGTTGCGCTGGAACTGGTGGCGGATATTGCAGACCTGAAACTGCCGTGGCTGGCCGGGTACTCGCGCCAGGTGGCGACCCTGGCGCACACCGTCGCCCTGAAACTGGGGCTGGATGAGACCCCGGCGCAGCAACTCTATTGTGCCGGACTCATCCACAATATTGGCCGCGCGGCCTTGCCCAACGCGTTGTGGAATATCGCCGGGCCATTGCCCTATGCCGCGTGGGAGCGCGTGCGGCTGGTGCCGTACTGGACGCGCCGGGCATCGCAGCACACCGCCGCACTGGCGGCGGCAGCGGACCTGGCGTCATACGCCTATGAGCGGCTGGATGGCAGCGGGTATTTCCGGGGGCTGTCCGGGGACACCATTCCGATGGAACGGCGCATTCTGGCCGCCGTGGCCGCGTGGTGTGCGCTGGTTTCCCGGCGGCCCTGGCGCGCGGCGCATACGCCACAGGAAGCAGCCGCACTGCTGCAAACCGAGGCCCTTGCCGGTCGGCTGGATGTGGCGGTGGTGGACGCCGTCATCGCCCAGGCAACCGGCCAGCCAGGCCTGCAAACACGCAAGACGCCCGGCCTGTTGTCTGAGCGCGAAACCGATGTGCTGCGCCGTATCAGTCTGGGAGAAAGCAACAAGGAAGTGGCGCGTGCACTGGTCATCAGCCCCAGCACGGTACGCACGCATATGGAGAGCATTTTCCGCAAACTTCAATGCAGTACCCGCGCGGCCGCAACGCTGAAAGCCTTCACGCTGGGCGTGCTCTAGCGGGTCTGCAGAGCGAAAAGTGAAATGTTTTGTGTGCCAGGGCCACGTATATACATTGTCATACAAAGGCGGTTTGGGGTCTGGGTATAAAGAGGGCGTGCCCCGCCGGCCCTGGAGACCGTAATGAAACGCTGTTTGCTGCTGCTTTCTTTTCTGGCTTGTACTGCCATCGTGGATACGGTTTTCCCGCTGCAGTGCCAGTTGATTACCAATACTGGTTCACGCAAAAACCGGCCCGTGAAATGACCATGACCCAATCTGGACCCGCCGCCCATTCCGTAGCGCGGTGGCCGCGCACCATGTTCACCCGCCTTTCGCTGATTTTTCTTGGCGGATTATTGCTGGCGCATGGCCTGACCTATGTACTGATCATGCGTGAACGCGGCGCGGCAGCCACCGACATGATGCTGGGTTATCTGGAAAAAGATGTCGCCAGCTCAGTCGCGCTGCTGGATCGGTTGCCTGCTGCAGAACGCCCAGCCTGGTTGCCGCGTCTGGCGCGTCGGACTTACCAGTTTGAATTGGGGCAGGGGTTGGCGGGCGGCGTGCCGGATACCGAACTCTCCCGCCGCATTGCCGCCGCGTTTGTTGATGCCATCGGGCAGCATTACCCCGTCACCGCCAGCAAGGTGCCCGGCAGCCGGGATCGCGTGCAGGCGCACATCACATTGAAGGATGGCTCTGCGCTGACTATCGACATGATCCCGGCACCGCTGGCCATTCCGGCCTGGTTACCGGTGGTGCTGGCGCTGCAACTGGTGTTGATCGCCGCCATGGTCTGGTACGGCGTGCGCCTGGTCACGCACCCGCTGGAACGCCTTGCCAGTGCGGCAGATACGCTGGGGCCAGACCTCAAAGCGGCACATCTGGCCGAAACCGGTTCGATTGAAGTGGTGCGTGCGGCGCGGGCGTTCAATGCCATGCAAGGGCGGATAGCCCAGTACATGGCAGAACGTGTGCAGATTCTGGCCGCCATCTCGCATGACCTGCAAACACCCATCACCCGGATGCGGGTACGGGCAGATTTGCTGGATGACACCACCCTGCGCGACAAACTCAACCAGGACCTGACCGAGATGCAATCGCTGGTGAAAGAGGGCGTCACCTATGCCCGCACGCTGCAAGGGGTGAATGAAGCGCCGGTACGCATCGACCCGGACTCGTTTTTCTCCAGCTTGATTTACGACTACCAGGACGCTGGCCAGCCCGTCACCCTGCAAGGCCACGTTGGCCGCAAACTGGTCACGCGCCCGCAAGCGCTCAAGCGTGTACTTGGCAACCTGATCGATAACGCGCTCAAGTACGGCGGCAATGCCGATGTCTCTGTGGTACTGGATGGTGCCGACATGATTGTCAGCGTGTGCGACAACGGCCCCGGTATTCCGGCCGACCAGCTTGAAGCGGTATTCCAGCCTTTTTTCCGGCTTGAGGGCTCGCGTAACCGCGAGACCGGCGGCACGGGGCTCGGGCTGGCAATTGCCCGGCAACTGAGCCAGGCCATGAACGCCACATTAACCCTGCAAAACCGACCGAATGGTGGAGTAGAGGCCAGACTCCGCTGTCCGGGAGAGCCTCAGTCCCACCCATCCGGGTAAGCCTTAAACCACGCCCGTTTTTTTCAATTACGTTAGCTACCGAAGCCCCCGTGATGCATTCACGCAGTGGGTCAGGTGTCACTCGCGCCTTGTTTTCAGCCACTCAGATAAAGATTTCAAAGGAAAACCATCATGTCTTACGCATTTAACCAACTGCGTTCCGGCCTTGTGGCCGTCGCCCTTACGGGTCTTGCGCTGGCTCAACCCGCCCTTGCCGCCGACCCGGTTGTCGCCGGCGCCCACACCGAATTTGCCGCGCTCAAGCACATCAAGGCAGGTGTGCTGGATGTCGGTTACGCAGAAGACGGCCCCAAAAATGGCAAGCCGGTGATCCTGCTGCATGGCTGGCCGTACGACATCTACAGCTATGTTGATGTCGCCCCGGCGCTGGCCGCTGCGGGCTACCACGTGTATGTGCCGTATCTGCGCGGCTTTGGCACCACGCATTTCCTTTCGGCCGATACCCCGCGCAACGCCCAGCAAGCGGCACTGGCCACTGACGTCATCAACTTTATGGATGCGCTACACATCGACAAGGCCATTCTGGGCGGCTACGACTGGGGCGGTCGCACGGCGGATATCGTTGCCGCACTGTGGCCGGAACGCACCAGGGCGCTGGTGTCTGTCAGCGGGTATCTGATCGGCAGCCAGGACGTGAACAAAGCCCCGCTGCCACCGGCCGCCGAACTGCAATGGTGGTACCAGTTCTATTTCTCCACCCCGCGTGGTGAAGCGGGTTACGCCAAATATACCCACGACTTTGACCGGCTGATCTGGCAAACCGCATCGCCGCAGTGGAAGTTTGATGACGCCACGTACAACCGCTCCGCCAAGGCGTTCGATAACCCGGATCACGTGGCTTTGACGATCCAGAACTACCGCTGGCGTCAGGGCCTGGCCCAGGGCGAAGCGCAGTACGACGCCCTGGAACAAAAACTGGCCACCTTCCCGGCCATTACCGTGCCGACCATCACGCTGGAAGGGGATGCCAACGGCGCGCCGCACCCGGCCCCAGCCGCTTATGCCAAGCGCTTTACCGGCAAGTATGAACACCGCCAGGTGGAAGGTGGCATTGGGCACAACCTGCCGCAAGAAGCGCCGGCTGCGTTTGTCCAGGCCATTGAGGATGTGGATCGCTTCTGATTCTTCTGATTTTTACTTGCCGTCATCTACGGAAAGCACCTGCGTGGTGCTTTCTTTTTGCGTGTTGGCAGGCGCAGAGAGATTTGTAGGGTTTTGTACCAAAGTGCGCGGCGTACACAGACGCACGCGCAGGCCGGTGGCACTGGCTACATCGCAGATACATCGGCCCGGTTAAATGGGTTCCGTGTTCAGGCAGAACCGTGCCGGAACAAGCCACACAGCAATCTAACAAAGGAGAAAGTCATGACTCGTATCGAAAACGTGTTGTACACCGCCCGTGTGAATGTGACCGGCGGCCGTGAAGGTCAAGCGCATAGCGACGATGGCCGCCTGGAGATCAAACTCTCGCCCCCGGGCAGCAAGGGCGCGGGGACCAATCCGGAGCAACTGCTGGCCGCCGGCTGGTCTGCTTGCTTTATCGGCGCCATGGGCCGTGCCGCCAGCAAGTTGCAGGTAAAGCTGCCGGCCGATACCGCACTGCATACCGAGATCGACCTGGGCACGGCGGCAGATGAGTTTTTTCTGCAAGCCCGCCTGACAGT
>JASLES010000170.1 GCA_030151005.1 Silvimonas sp. | reverse complement strand
AAGCTGCGCAGATGTATCAGCGGCTTGGTTATGAGGTCTTGGCGGCAATCCAGAACTACATTCCTGGGTATACGCGTTACGTGCAATTGAAAAAGCTGCCCCTGTAATACGCGCCAGTTAGTGGCCCATATCCCGACCGCGCATTGCCACCATGGCAGCAAATCGGCCAAAGCGGACCATCACAAGCGCAGCCCAGCAGATCCGCTTACGCTTGTGGATTCAACTGGTCGATGCAACAGCCTGTTGGAATCGTTGTGCCGGTGTTTCGTAATCCAGTGTTTTCCTGGGTCGTTCATTCAGTCGCCTGGCTACCGCATCCAGTTCCGCCTGGGTGTAGCCCGAGAGGTCTGTTCCCTTGGGGAAGTACTGTCTCAACAACCCATTCGTATTTTCATTGGTCCCACGTTGCCAGGGGTGCTGCGGGTCGCAGAAATAAACCTGGATGTCAGTCGCTAACGTAAAGCGTTGGTGGTCGGCCAGTTCCTTGCCACGATCCCAGGTGAGCGATTGATACAGCACCGTTGGCAGCTTGTGGGCCTGTTTTATGAGCGCATTCACGACGCTACCGGTGTCTTTACTCCTCAATTTCACCAACATCACGTAACGCGTCTGCCGCTCGACCAGCGTGGCAATCTGGCTGTTTTTGCTGCCACAGAGCAGGTCGCCTTCCCAGTGGCCCGGCAGTGCCCGATCCTGAACCGTGGCGGGACGTTCACGGATGGAGATGGCATCGGTGATGCCTGCCGTGATCCTCTGTCTTTTGCGTGTGATGACGTGAACGCCGCATGGCGCGGGTGCGCCGCAAATGAGCCAGCAGCTCTTTCTTCAGTGCACCACGGGCCTGAATGAAGAGGCTGCGATAAATGGTTTCATGGGACACCTGATCGCGCTCGTCGTGGGGATGCTCACGCTTGAGCCAGCCAGCGATCTGCTCCGGCGACCACTGCCTTTGCAGCCGGTCTGCCACCACCTGCGCCAACGCTGGATTCTCGACCAGTTTACATCGCTTGGGCCGATGTGCCCGGTCCCATGCCGCCTGATCTGCATCAGCGGCCCGATAGGACGCACATCCGCCATTCCGGCGAATTTCACGACTGATCGTCGAGGGTGCGCGACCCAGATGGCACGCAATGCATCGAATGGGGTTTCCCACCGCCAAAGCGCGCGAAATCTCTTCCCGTTCGGTGATCGTAAGTGCCAGGCGGGAGCGCCTTCTTGGCGTGGGACGTATCCCACCGGTCTGAGCCAGGATGCCTTGAATGGACGAATGATTGCGGTCAAACAATTGAGCGATGTGTTGAAGCGATTCGCCCTGCTGCCAGCGATCCCACATCAGTGCTTTCTGGGTTTCCGAGTAGTAAATCCTGGGTCTTTGTTTCATGTGCCACACTCCTCCTGCTTGCGCAGGTTCTAGTGTGTTGCATCGACCGGTTGAATCCACACTATAAAGCAGCCGTTTAGGCACTCGCCCCCTCTCCAATAGGAGCGAGTTCTGGCCTGTTCGATTTGGGTCTATTCCGGCCGAATTTGAATGCATTCCCTTGAGAACGGGGCTTGTCGACTTCCTTCGTCACGCTTATATTTGCGCCATGCTCAGGCGCCTGAAGTCCTCTTTCATGACATGGTTGACTGTCTGCTTGCTGGTATTTACCCAGCTGGCGGTGTCGGCTTATGCCTGCGCCAACACTGGCATGTCAGCTGATATGGCAGATGCCACTGCTGCCAGCAGCATGACCATGCCGATGGCAGAAATGCCCGATTGCGAAATGACCGCCGTGCAGCAGCACCCGGTGATTTGCAACGCGCATTGCCAGAAAGACGCGCAATCTGCCGACAACAACGTGCCGGTACTGCACCCGCCGCTGTTGCTGGTGCTGTTCTTGACCGCGCCTTTTGCCGACGCCACGCAGCCGCTGGTTTCGGCCCTGTCTGCCGGTCCAACCCCCACGGCATCCCCGCCGCCTTTACGTATCCAGTACCAGGTTTTCCGCATTTAAGCCGCGTTCTGCACACCGCTTGCGCCGATCCGTTGCGATTGATTGGCCGCTGTGTCGTGCGCGCTCGCCCTTGTCCGGTGCCAATCACCGGAACGGATAACGTGCGCCCACCCTGCGGCCAGGTCGTGACATCGACGCGAATTTCAATTCGTGTGGAGAACGACCATGTCCCCAAGATTATCCTGGGCTGCGGTAGTGCTGCTGTGTGCAGCCAGCCAGCCCGGTTACGCCCTCACCCTGGATGAAGCGCTGGCTGCCGCCCGCGCCCAGGCCCCTGATTTGATCGCCAGCCGCGCCGCTGAAACTGCGGCGCGATCCCTTACCGTGTCTGCCGGTACTTTGCCTGACCCCAAGCTCACTCTGGGCGTGGATAACTTCCCGCTGGAAGGAGCCGATCGCTATCAGGCCGGCAAATCCATGCGCAGCATCGGCCTGATGCAAGAGTTTCCCAACGCTGGCAAGCGTGAGGCGGAACGCCAGATGGCCGCCGCGCAATGGCAGGCCAGCAGCGCGCAGAACCGCTTTACCGATCTGAATGTGCAGCGCGAAACCACGCTGGCCTGGTTATCGCTGTACTACCTGGACCGCAAAGCCCAGGTGCTGACGGAACAGGAAGCAGAAAATCGCAACAGTCTGACGCTGGCCAAAGCCACTCTGGTCGCCGGTGGCGCCGCGCAAAATGCGCTGGCCGCCCAACTGGAAAACCAGCAACTGGCCGATGCTCGCGACGATCTGGACAGCGACCTGCGCCGCGCCCAGGCAGCCCTTGCCCGCTGGACCGGCCTGGACACCGCCCGCCAGCCCGTGACCGGGCCACTACCCGCGTGGGTGCTGGAGGCCAAACCCGCAGCCGACCTGAGCCAGCAGCCCGATCTGCACGCCGCGCACTCAGCGGTCGATGCCGCTCGTGCAGAACTGGCGTTGGCGCAGGCCGGCAAGCAGGTGGACTGGGGCGTGGAAGTGGCGCTGGAACGTAGCGAAATGGGCCAGAACCAGGCCATGGTCAAACTCTCTTTTGACCTGCCCTTGTTTGGCGCATCCCGCCAGGACCCGAAGATAGCCGCAGCTGCTGCCAGCCTGCAGCGCACCCAGGCTGAACTGGACGCCCGCAGTGCCAGCTATCGCCAGCAGTACACCGAGGCCATGGCCCAGCACGACAGCCTGACCGCCCAACTGGCCAGGTTGAAACAAACCGTGCTGCCCTTGATTGACCGCCAGATTGACCTGGCACTGGCCGGTTACAAATCAGGGCAGGAGGCCAGCACCGCGGTGCTGGACGCTCGTAAAGCCCGTCTTGCCGCCCGCCTGCGCGCCATTGATCTGGCATCACGCTTGTCTGCCGCCAACGTCCAACTCTATTTCCTTGCCGGGGAACACTGATCATGAACACCAAAACAATCCTCGCTCTGGCGCTGGGCATGCTGGCCGCGGGCCTGACTACAGGTTGGGCGCTAGGTACGCACTCAACATCTGGCGGCCTGCAAATCAATCCAGCCAATCCAGCCGCCCGCAAGGTGCTGTACTGGTTCGATCCCATGAAACCGGACGCGCATTTCGACCAGCCCGGCAAGTCGCCCTTTATGGATATGCAACTGGTGCCGCGCTATGCCGATGAAGCAGGAGCCGCTGACAACACTGGCGTACGGATTGATCCGGGCCTGCTGCAAAACACTGGCGTCAAGCTCGGCAAAGTCACGCGCGGCCCGCTGGCACAGGGACTGGATGTGACGGGCAGCGTGGCCTTCAACGACCATGATGTCGCCATTGTGCAGGCCCGCACCGGCGGCATTGTTGAGCGCGTTTACCCGCTAGCCGTGGGGGATGTGATTGCCGCTGGCGCACCGCTGGCCGAGGTCAGAATCCCGGAATGGCTGGCTGCGCAAAACGAGTATCTGGCACTGCGCCATGACGCCGATCTGGGCCCCGCTGCGGCTGCCCGTTTGCAGCAATTGGGTATGAGCGCCGCCCAAGTCCAACGCCTGCAAAAAACCGGGAAAGCCCAGGCCGTGATGACCCTGACCGCACCACGTGGCGGCATGGTGGCAGAGCTATCGGTGCGGCAAGGCATGGTGCTGAGCGCCGGCGCGCCGCTGGCTCGCATCAACGGATTATCCAGCGTGTGGCTGGAGGCCGATATCCCGCAAGCCCAAGCGGGTGAAGTCAGCGTTGGCACACCCATCCGCGCCACGCTGGCCACCTGGCCAGACACACAGGTGCACGGCAAGGTCACGGCGCTGATTCCGGCGCTCAACCCGGACACCCGCACCTTGCGCGTGCGCGCTGAAATCCCCAACCCGCAAGGCCGGCTGCGCCCCGGCATGTTTGCGCAGATTGCGCTGGACCAACCCGCCACCCAGCCCGCCTTGCTGGTGCCCAGCGATAGCGTGATTGCCACCGGCAAACGCCAGGTGGTGATTGTGGCCGATGGCGCGGGCCGCTTTACGCCGGCCGAGGTACACCCCGGCCGCGAGCATGACGGCCAGACCGAGATTCTCTCTGGTCTGCAAGAAGGCGAACAGGTGGTGATTTCCGGCCAGTTCCTGGTGGATTCTGAAGCCAGCCTCAAAGGCGTACTGGCCCGTATGAGTGCCGCCAGCGCGCCTGCCGCCATGGCCCAGGAGCATACCGGCGTGGGCGTGATCAAAGCGCTGGCTGGTGATTTAGTCACCCTGGCGCATGAAGCCATCCCCAGCCTGAAATGGCCGGCCATGACCATGCCGTTTCCCGTGCAGAACCCGGCCTTGCTCAAGGATTTGAAACCCGGTGACACGGTTCGCTTTACCCTGGTTGAGCACGACGGCAGTGAAGTCATCAGCGCCATTGCGGTGGAGGCACAGCCATGATTGCCCAAGTTATTCATTGGTCTATCCGCAACCGTTTTCTGGTGCTGCTGGCCACCGTCATGCTGGCGGCGTGGGGCATCTGGGCGGTGAAAACCACACCGATCGACGCCCTGCCGGATCTGTCTGACGTCCAGGTCATCATCCGCACCAGCTACGCCGGCCAGGCACCGCGCATTGTGGAAGACCAGGTTACCTATCCGCTGACCAGCACCATGCTGTCGGTGCCCGGCGTGAAAACCGTGCGCGGGTTCTCGTTCTTTGGGGATTCCTTTGTTTACGTGCTGTTTGAAGACGGCACGGATTTGTACTGGGCGCGTTCCCGCGTGCTGGAGTACCTCAACCAGGTGCAAGGACGCTTGCCGACCTCGGCCAAGGCGTCTTTGGGGCCGGATGCCACGGGCGTCGGCTGGATTTTTGAATACGCCCTCGTCGATAAAACCGGCCAACGCAGCCTGGCGGATTTGCGCAGCCTGCAAGACTGGTTTTTGAAGTACGAGCTCAAAACAGTTCCTGGCGTGGCCGAAGTGGCGGCCATTGGCGGCATGGTCAAGCAATACCAGGTGGTGCTTGATCCGGTCAAACTAGCCGCCTACGGGCTGACTTACCAGACCGTGGTCGATGCGCTGGGCAAAGCCAATCAGGAAACCGGTGGCGCGGTGCTGGAACTGGCCGAGACCGAGTACATGGTGCGTGCCAGTGGTTATCTGAAAACGCTGGATGACTTCCGCGCCATTCCGCTGAAGACCGGCGCTGATGGCGTTACTGTCAAACTGGGTGATGTGGCGCGTCTTCAAACCGGCCCGGAAATGCGCCGTGGTATTGCGGAGTTGAACGGTGAAGGTGAAGTCGCCGGTGGTGTGGTGATCCTGCGTTCTGGCAAGAATGCGCGGGAAACCATCGCTGGCATCAAAGAGAAGATCGCCACGCTCAAGGCCAGTTTGCCGCCGGGGGTGGAGATTGTGCCGGTGTATGACCGCAGCCATCTGATTGATGCGGCCGTGGAAAACCTCAGCCACAAGCTGCTGGAAGAGTTCCTAGTGGTGGCCGTGGTGTGCGCCATATTTCTGTGGCATTTGCGTTCGGCGCTGGTGGCCATTATTTCGCTGCCGCTGGGCGTGCTGGCGGCGTTTGTGGTGATGCGTTATCAGGGCGTCAACGCCAACATCATGTCCCTGGGCGGTATTGCCATCGCCATTGGCGCGATGGTGGATGCCGCCGTGGTCATGATTGAAAACGCGCACAAGCATATCGAGACCTGGCGGCATCAGCATCCCAACCAGCCGCTGGCGGGGGCGACGCATTGGCAGGTGATCGGCCAGGCGGCGGCGGAGGTAGGGCCGGCGCTGTTTTTCAGCTTGCTGATTATTACCCTCTCGTTCATTCCCATCTTTACCCTGGAAGCGCAGGAAGGGCGTTTGTTTGGTCCCCTGGCCTTTACCAAAACCTATGCCATGGCCGCTGCGGCAGGTTTGTCGATCACGTTGATTCCAGTGTTAATGGGCTACTGGATACGCGGGCCGATTCCGGATGAGCGCCGCAATCCGCTCAACCGGTTATTGATCCGCATCTACCAGCCCTTGCTCGAATGGGTACTCAAACGGCCCAGAACCACGCTGGTGATCGCCGGCCTGGTGCTGCTGACCACGCTCTGGCCAGTGACCCGACTGGGTGGCGAATTCTTGCCGCAGATGGATGAGGGTGATCTGTTGTACATGCCCACGGCGCTGTCCGGATTATCGGCCGGCAAAGCGGCGGAGTTGTTGCAACAGACCGACCGGCTGATCAAGACCGTGCCAGAAGTGGCCAGTGTGTTTGGCAAAGCCGGTCGCGCCGAAACCGCCACCGACCCCGCGCCGATGGAGATGTTTGAAACCACCATCCGCTTCAAACCACGTGAGCAGTGGCGGCCCGGTATGACCCCGCAAAAGCTGGTGGAGGAACTGGATCACACCGTGCAGGTACCGGGACTGGCCAATATCTGGGTGCCCCCCATCCGCAACCGCATCGACATGTTGGCCACCGGCATCAAAAGTCCCATCGGCATCAAGGTGGCCGGCAATAATCTGACGACGATTGATCAGGTAGCGCTGCGTATCGAAAAGATCGCCCGCACGGTGCCGGGCGTGTCATCCGCGCTGGCAGAGCGTTTGTCTGGCGGGCGTTATATCGATATCGACACCCGCCGGGCCGATGCCGCGCGCTACGGCATGAATGTGGCCGATGTGCAGTCTGCGGTGTCAGGGTTGATTGGTGGCGAGAACGTGGGCGAGACCATTGAAGGCACCGCGCGCTACCCCATCAACGTGCGGTATCCGCGTGACGTGCGCGACTCGCCCGCGGCCCTGCGTGAATTGCCGCTGGTGACCCCCAATGGCCAGCGTATTACCCTGGGCATGGTGGCCGATGCGCGCGTGGCCGATGGCCCTCCCATGCTCAAGAGTGAAAACGCGCGGCTGTCCTCGTGGATTTACATCGACGTGCACGGTAGCAATCTGGTGCAAGTGGTCGATGACCTCAAACAGGCCATTGCTGCGCAGGGCGCGTTGCCGCCGGGTATCAGCGTGGCGTATTCCGGCCAGTTTGAATATCTGGAGCGCGCCAACGCCCGGCTCAAGCTGGTGGTGCCGGCCACGCTGCTGATCATCTTCGTGCTGCTGTACCTGACCTTCCGCCACATGGATGAAGCCGTGCTGATCCTGGCCACACTGCCGTTTGCGCTGGTGGGCGGGGTCTGGTTCTTGTACCTGCTGGGTTATCACCTGTCGGTGGCTACCGGCGTCGGATTTATTGCGCTGGCCGGGGTCTCGGCCGAGTTTGGCGTGGTGATGCTGCTGTACCTCAAGCAAGCGCTGGACAGACGCCTACAGCCTGATCAACCGCCCACCCGCGCGATGGTGCTGGACGCCATCCGTGAAGGCGCTGTGCTGCGCGTGCGCCCCAAAGCCATGACCGTGGCGGTCATCCTGGCCGGCTTGTTGCCCATTCTGTGGGGCAGCGGAGCGGGCTCTGAAGTCATGAGCCGTATTGCTGCGCCCATGGTGGGCGGCATGGTCACCGCGCCGTTGTTGTCCATGTTTGTCATCCCCGCCGCCTACCTGCTGCTCCGCGCCCGCAAGCGTGCCAGCACTTCTATCCCGCAAATACCCCAACTCTCCCAAGGAGAACCCGTATGACCCGTACCACCTACACGCTGTTGACCCTGCTGGTTGCCGGGCTGACTGCCTTTGCTCAGGCCGATGACATGAATATGCCCATGGCCAAACCAGCCGCCAGTAACTCGGCCAGCCATCATGGTATGGGCGTGATCAAACAGATCAGTGGCGGCACCGTGCTGATTGCGCATGAGGCCATCAAAAGCCTGAACTGGCCGGCCATGACCATGCCGTTTGAAGCCAAAGACAAAATGCTGCTGAACGGGCTGAAACCGGGTGCCAAAGTGACGTTTGATTTTGTGCAGCAGGATGGCAAATCGGTGCTAACAAGCCTCCACGTTAACCCTTAAGGCAAACAGGATGGCCCCGGCAATGGGGCCATTTCTGCGACAGATCGGCTAAAGCGGAACACCAGATCAGACAATGGACGGACCACTAGCACTGAACATCAGGGGGTGAGCGCCGCTAGCGCTTCGCTCAAAATCACACCGATGCCGCCGAAGACGCTGCGCGAACGCGCGACCGGTTGGCCATCAGGGGGAGAACACGTGAAAACAACTTACCGGGCATTGATATCCATCGCCATTGCAGGCGTAGTTGCCGCTGGCATCAGCACCAGGGCACTTGCTGCCGACAGCACCAGTGCTCCCACATCTGGCTTTGCGGTGCTGTCCTCATCACGAAGCCCTCTGATGGCACTGGATGGTGCGGTCGATTGGGTGAATTCAAAACCACTCACGGCAACGGATTTGCGCGGTAAGGTCGTACTGATCAATTTCTGGGCCTATTCCTGCATCAATTCGCACCGCATGCTCCCCTACATTGGTGCCTGGGCCAACAAGTACAAAGATCAGGGCCTTGTTGTCATCAATGTGCAAACCCCTGAGTTCGGCTTCGAACATGATGCGGCCAACGTTCGCCAGAGCGTGATGGATTTGAAACTGCAGACGCCCGTGGTGCTGGATGGCGATTACAAAATCTGGCGGGCATTCAACAATGACGTGTGGCCTGCCTTGTACTTCGTCGATGCGAAAGGCGTGGTTCGCCACCAGCAGCTTGGCGAAGGCAACTATGACCAGTCTGAAAGAGTGCTACAGCAGTTATTGAAAGAGGCTGGCGCGAAGAATGTCGATACCGGGTTCGCTCACGTTGTGGGTGTCGGCAGCCAGGCCGAGGCCGACTGGCGCGACCTGCGCTCGCCAGAAACCTACATAGGCAGTGACCGGACAGAGGGCTTCGCATCACCGGGCGGCCTGGCGTCCGGACGCACTCAAAACTACGCCGCACCGGCGCAGTTACCGGTCAACCAGTGGGCCCTCGCGGGCACATGGTCGATCACGGGCGAGTCCGCGACGCTGATCCAGGAGGGCGGCAAGTTGGTCTATCGCTTCCATGCCCGTGACCTCCATGTTGTGATGGGGTTGGTCAAAGAGGGCAAACCGGTGCCGTTCCGGGTGCGCATTGATGGGCAGCCTCCCGGTGCATCACACGGCACCGACGTGGATGAGCAAGGCTGGGGGACACTTGGCACAACTCGTCTCTACCAACTCATCCGGCAGCAAGGCCCGGTGCGAGATCGGTTATTTGAGATCGAGTTCCAGGCTCCAGGGGTACAAGTCTATTCGTTCACCTTCGGCTAAGGGTGTATGGGCTCGTAGGCATTGCTATGTCTGCGGGCACTTCCATCTCCTCTCTCTGTTGATTTGTTCCTGTGGCGTTGCCGCCGTTTATCAGCGCTCATTTCCATAGTTATCGAAACGACTTGACGCGTCGTCATTATTTCCATGATTATGGAAATGTGGAAACAAAAACTGCTGTTCTCTCTCTGGCGGCGCTGGCACAGGAAACACGCCTGGGCATCTTCCGTCATTTGGTCACGGCTGGCCCGGATGGCTTGGCAGCCGGCAAGATCGGCGAAGCGCTGGGCATCGCCAATGCCACACTGTCGTTTCATCTCAAGGAGCTGAACCACGCCGGGCTGGTTAACAGCCGTCAGGACGGCCGGTTTATTTATTACTCCGCCAATTACGATGCCATGAATGCCTTGCTGGGTTTCCTGACCGAGAATTGCTGCGCCGGTGCGGATTGCAGCGTGGCAGAGGCCAGTTGCAAACCCACTGCGTGTTGCTGACCGGAGCACCCCACAATGTCTGTTCAATGTGAAGTGATTGGCAAGCAGGCCGCCGGCGCACCGCTCAGTGTGTTTGAGCGCTACCTGACCCTGTGGGTTGCCATCTGCATCGTGGTCGGGATTGCACTGGGGCAAGGACTGCCCGGCGTATTCAAGGCCATCGGCGGAATGGAAGTGGCCAAGGTCAACCTTCCGGTTGGTCTGCTGATCTGGGTGATGATCATCCCGATGCTGCTGAAGATTGATTTCGGTGCGCTGCATCAGGTGCGTGGCCATCTGAAAGGCATTGGCGTCACACTGTTTATCAACTGGTGCGTCAAGCCGTTTTCCATGGCCTTTCTGGGCTGGCTGTTTATCCGGGTGCTGTTTGCCAAGTGGTTACCTGCCGGGCAGATCGACAGCTACGTCGCCGGCTTGATCTTGCTGGCGGCGGCCCCGTGTACCGCCATGGTGTTTGTGTGGAGCCGTCTGACTGGTGGCGATCCGTATTTCACACTGTCACAAGTCGCACTCAACGATCTGATCATGGTGTTTGCCTTTGCGCCACTGGTGGGTCTGCTGCTGGGCGTTTCCAGCATCACCGTGCCGTGGGCGACGCTGCTGACTTCGGTCGTGCTCTACATCGTCATTCCGGTATTGCTGGCGCAGTTGATTCGCAAGGCGTTGCTGGCGCGTGGGCAAGCGGCATTTGATGCGGCCAGGAGCCGGATTCAGCCGTGGTCGATCAGCGCATTGCTGGTCACGTTGATCCTGCTGTTTGCCTTCCAGGGTGACGCCATCATCAAGCAGCCGCTGGTGATTGCTCTGCTGGCCGTGCCGATTCTGGTGCAGGTGTTCTTCAATTCCGGCCTGGCCTACTGGCTGAACCGCAAGGTAGGTGAGAAGCATTCGGTGGCCTGCCCATCCGCCCTCATCGGCGCATCCAATTTCTTCGAACTGGCCGTGGCTGCTGCCATCAGCCTGTTTGGCTTTGAGTCCGGCGCTGCATTGGCCACGGTGGTTGGTGTACTGATCGAAGTTCCCGTCATGCTGCTGGTGGTGCGCATCGTCAACAACACCCGCCCGTGGTACGAACGCCGCGTGGCCTGAGCCCTGAACCTACTGGAATCCAGACCATGAGCAACATCATCATCTATCACAACCCGGCATGCGGCACCTCACGCAACACGCTAGCGCTGATCCGCAACAGCGGGGAAGAACCCGAAGTCATCCTCTACCTGGAAACGCCGCCCACGCGGGAAAAACTGGTCGAACTGATTGCCGCCATGGGCATCAGCACACGCGCACTGCTGCGCAAGAAAGGCACGCCGTATGAAGAGTTGGGGCTGGATGATCCGAAGTGGACCGAGGACCAACTGATCGATTTCATGCTGGCCCACCCAATCCTGATCAATCGCCCGATCGTGGTCACCCTGCTGGGTACGCGGCTGTGCCGGCCTTCTGAAGAAGTGCTGGACATTCTGCCTTCACCCCAGCGCGGCGCGTTTACCAAGGAAGACGGTGAAGTGGTGATTGATGCAAACGGTAATCGCGTCAACAAGGGATAAGCAGTTATGACCCGCATCCGCACGTTAACCGAACCAGACCATTTACCTGCGCTCGACTCGGCTTATGCGCATCGCCGTCCGGCACTGGGCCTGGGCGAAAACGAACCCGCGCCGCGCATCTTGTTGCTATACGGTTCTCTGCGTCCGCGCTCGTTCTCCCGTCTTGCCGTGGAAGAAGCGGCACGCCTGCTGCAATTCTTTGGCGCAGAAACCCGCATCTTCGACCCGTCTGATCTGCCACTGCCCGATCAGGTGCATGGTGATGACCACCCGGCCG
>JASLES010000160.1 GCA_030151005.1 Silvimonas sp. | reverse complement strand
CAGGCCTGGCTGGTGGACGCCGCCATCTGTGGTGTTCTGCAGATCGCCTTGGGCATTTTCTGCACTTCTTTGCCGGGTGGTGCTGGCACTGGCGTGTTTCTGATCGGTTTTTTTCTGATCAACTCGTTTTATAAAGTGTTCTACGAAGTACGCGGCAAAGGCATGACACCCGGTAAACGCTGGATGGGCTTGAAGGTCATCCAGGACGACGGTACGCCGCTGCTGTGGCGCGCCGGCATGATTCGCAACATTGTCCGCTTTGCCGACCTGATGCCGGCCTGCTACGGCGTGGGCTTGATCAGCATGCTGATGGATGGACGTTTCCGGCGCCTTGGGGATATCGCCGCCGGCACCCTGGTGGTTTACCGCCCGGAGCTCACCCACGCTACTCCACCGATGAATGAGGTTACCCCGCTGGCGCCACCAGCCGCGCTGAGTCATGCAGAACAACGCCTGCTGCTTAACCTGGCCGAACGTGCCCCGCAATTGCCACCCGCACGGCTGGTAGAACTCTCTGACCTCGCCCGCCCGTTAACGGGCCGCACGGGAGAACCTGGCTGGGAACGCTTGCGTGCCATGGTGGCGTGGCTCTCCGGTAACCGGAGCGCGGAACCATGAAGCAGCTCCAGTTTGAAACCGAAAACCAGGCCACCTGGAAAATGCTGGAGCGCGAGCTGAACGGCCGGCCCAGCCGCGCCCTGCCAGGTTTATACCGTACCGTCTGCCTGCATCTGGCGCTGGCCAGAGATCGCAACTATGCCGTGACGCTCCAGGACCGCTTGCATGACCTGGTCGTGCGCACGCATGAGGCCATGTATGGCGAGCGCCCGGCACGCATGAGCGTCACCGAGTTCCTGCTGCGTGTGTTTCCTCGTACCGTGCGGGCACAGTGGCGCGTGGTGGCGCTCTCCATGCTGCTGCTGTTTGGCCCCTTTTTCTTGTTGAACTGGCTGGTTTCCCACAACCCGGACCTGGCGGCCTCGTTCTTGAGCCGCGCCAAACTCAACCAGATGTCCACGATGTACAGCCACGATGCCGCCCATTGGGGCCGCCAGCGCGGCGCAGACAGCGACGTACAGATGTTCGGTTACTACATCTACAACAACATCAGCATCAACTTTCGCACCTTTGCCAGCGGCATTTTCTTCGGGCTGGGCTCCGTATTCTTCATGGTTTTCAACGGTATTACCGCTGGCGTGATTGCGGGTTATCTGAGTGCGACCGGCAGTGGCGATGTGTTCTGGCCCTTTGTCTGCGGTCATAGTGCGCCAGAAGCGACGGCGGCCGCCCTGGCCGGCGCGTCCGGCTTGCAACTGGGCGCTGCCTTGTTGTGGCCTGGGCGCCTGCCGCGCCTGCAGGCTTTGCGGGTGGCTGCGCAGACGGCGTTCATCTTGCTGGGGGGTGCGGCACTGATGACCTTCTTTGCCGCATTCATTGAAGCATTCTGGTCGTCACGCGTGGATATCCCGGCGCAGGCGCGGTTTGTGGCTGGCGCGATATTGTGGTCTGGCATCTGGCTGTGGTTGCTGGTGGGCGGGCGTCGCAAGGGGAACACGGATGCGTCTTGACCGCCTCAATGTTGACCTGCGACCACGCGGTCATTGGCAAGCCGCCGATACCGGCATCCATATGCTGCGCGCGCACTGGCGCACGACACTGGCTGCATGGTGGTGTGTCTGGCTGCCGCTGGCAGTGTTATGCGGCATCTGGCCTGGCGCGGTCAGCAGCGGCTGGGCGGCGCTGGCGCTCTGGTTTTTCAAACCCCTGGCTGAACGTATGCCGGTGTTTGTACTTAGCCGTGCCATTTTTTCAGAACCGCCCACCCTGCCCGAATGCCTGCGCGCCTGGCCGGGACAAGTGCGCCCCGGCCTGATTGCCAATCTGACGATCTGGCGCGTGATCAGTATCGGGCGCGCGTTCATGCTGCCGATCTGGCAACTGGAAGGGCTAACCGGCCGGGACGCGGCGCAGCGCCGCAAAGACCTGGGCGCCAAAGGCACTGAACGCGCCGCCTCCTGGCTGGGTACCTGCTGCGCGCAGTTTGAAAACCTGCTGATCATCAACCTGATGGCGCTGTACGCCCTGCTCAACCCGGTACTGCAAGGCACCGGGCTGGATGGACGCGGGTTTCTGGGCTGGTTTGCGCTCAACACCTGGCCGGGGTACCTGTCTATTGTGGTTGCCGCTGGCCTGATCGGCCCGGTCTATGTATCTGGTTGCTTTGCGCTTTACCTGAACCGGCGCAGCACGCTGGAAGGCTGGGATCTGGAACTCGGCCTGCGCCGGCTGGCCGAACGGCTACAACACACCGGACAAACCAGCGCGGGCACGCGCCGCCACACCATCACGATGTTATTGCTGGGCGCGGTGCTGGCCGGCACCTTCGTCATCGCGCCACGCCCGGCGCTGGCGGCGGCTCCTGCGGCAGATGCACGTACAGCGCAGAACTATATCCGGCAAACGGCCTCCGCCGTGATGCACGCCCCGCCATTCGAGGTCTACCGCACCACCACCCGCTGGGTACCCAACGACGCCGGCCCCAGTCCCACACCCACACCGGTCCCTCACATTGCCACGCCGCAAATCAATGAAACCCAGGCGGCCATCATCAAATACCTGCTGATTGGCCTGCTGGTCGTCGGGCTGGTGTACCTGCTGTACCGCACCCGTCATTTGTGGCCAGAGCGGGCCGCCCCCCAACTGACGACATTTGAACCCGCACGCCGCATCGGTGGGCTGGATGTCCGGCCAGAATCACTACCGGCCGACCTCGCGCGGGAAGTAGAAGCACTCTGGCAGCAGCAGCGCTACCGGGAGGCGATGGCCTTGTTGTATCGCGGCACGCTGACCGGCGCGATCAATCGCTACGCCCTGCCCCTGCGCGAAAGCGATACCGAGAACGATTGTTTGCTGCAAGCCCGGCGCACGCTGGCCAGCCCGGTGTTTACGGGGTTTGATGCGATCACCCGCGCCTGGCAGCAATCGGCGTGGGGCGGTATCTGGCCGTCTGGCCAGGAAGTCCGCCAGTTATGCCAGACCTGGCAACAGCACTTTGCTTTGCGGGGCGACGCATGATTGATCGCCGCACATTGTTCGTACTGGCCTTGGTTGGCACGATGCTGGGCCTGGGCGCGTGGTGGTTTGTCACCCATATGCATCAGGTCACGCAGCAGGTGCGTGCACCGCAAGGCGCTGCCGCACAGAACAACCGCTGGCTGGCCGCCGGCACCCTCCTGCAACGCACCGGATTGACCGTCCGTTATGTCGAAGACGCCGCACTGGCCGCACCGGCTGCCGGTGACGTGCTGATCGTACCGGTCGAAGACGAAAGCGTGACGGTGGATGTCTTCAATCAGCAAATGAACTGGTTACGCCTGCGGGGCGGCACGCTGATTCTGGGCGTTCAGGGCAATGAATTCCCGTACCGTTCTTTGCTGCGTGACGCTGGTATTAGCGTGTCCAGCCGCCAGCCGCAAGGGCCGGACTCCACCTCGCCGCAAAGCAGTGTATTACCCCCAGGCAAAATAGACCGGACGCAACTCAGGCTGAAAGGCCTGGATTATCCGCTGGGCCTCTCTAGCCTGCCGGCCAAACGCCTGCGTGTTGCCCATAACGACATGGTAATCGGGAGCGACGGGCCCGACGGCCAGGCCATGATCATGCAAACCCGCAATAGCGTGTTCGCCTTTGTGGCCTCCGGCCAGCTTTTCAGCAACAGCATGCTCAATCAGGAAGACCACGCGGAACTCCTCTGGCGGCTGATGTACGCCAATGGGCAGCCCGGTACGATCTGGATTGTCACCGGGGGCCGCGCCACGCCCTGGTATGTGCTGCTCTGGCGCAATTTGCCCGGCACGCTCATCCTCTCTGCCCTCGCCTTGATCTTGCTGATTGGCCGCAGCCTGCCGCGCTTTGGCCCTTTAGTGCCGCAAGAGCAAACCGTGCGCCGCGGGTTGGTGGAACACCTGGCTGCCAGCGGGCGCTGGTTGTTCCGGCACGATGAAGCCAACCTGATCGCCGCGTGCCAGGCCAGTTTGCGCGCCGCCCTCAAGCGGCATCAGCCACGCCTTGCCTTGTTGCCGACACCCAGGCTCGCCGCCATGCTGGCCCGGCTTTCTGGCCAGGATGAAAAAGACATTGCTCTGGCGCTAAGCCAGGGTGCGGGCAACGACCCGCGTGCATTCACCCAGTGCATTGCCTTGCTGCAATCGCTGACCCTGATGATTGAAAACCCGGCAGGCCTCGCTTATGACCACGCAGATTGAATCCCAGACCGCTGACGCCCGTTTCAAGCAGGGCGTGGATATCCTGTTGCGCATCCGCGCAGAAATCGGCAAGGCCGTGATCGGCCAGCAACAAGCCATTGACCAGACCCTGATCTGCTTGCTGGCCGGTGGCCACGTTTTGCTGGAAGGTGTGCCTGGACTTGGCAAAACGCTGCTGGTCAAAGCGCTGGCTCGGACGTTCTCTGGCGATTTTGCCCGGATCCAGTTCACGCCGGACCTGATGCCGGCCGACGTCATGGGGCACGCCCTGTTCAATATGTCCACGCAGAGCTTCACCATCCGCAAAGGCCCGATCTTTACCCACCTTTTGCTGGCCGACGAAATCAACCGCGCGCCCGCCAAAACCCAATCGGCCCTGTTGGAAGTGATGCAGGAGCGCCAGGTCACCATTGAAGGCGAAGCACACGAACTGGCGGCCCCCTTCATGACGCTGGCCACGCAGAACCCGCTGGAGCAGGAAGGCACTTATCCGCTGCCGGAAGCCCAACTGGACCGTTTTTTACTCAAGGTGGTGATTGGGTATCCATCCGAGTCCGAAGAAATCCGCATGCTGACCGAAATCACCAGCGGCAAACTGGCCGACCAGCTAGACGTATTGAACGTGCAAGCCGTGGTACGCCCGGTCGCAGTGCAAACGCTGCAACAAATGGCAGCCAGCGTGCGGGTAGACCCGCAAATTGTGGAATACGCGCTCAAAGTAGTCCGCGCCACGCGCAATTCGCCCTCACTGACGGTCGGTGCTGGTCCGCGTGGCGGCATTGCGTTGATCCGCGCTGCCCGCGCCCACGCCATGCTGCAAGGCCGCGCCTGGGTGACGCCAGATGATGTCAAAGCCATGATTGTCCCGGCGCTGCGGCACCGGATTACGCTCACGCCGGATATGCAGATTGAAGGGCGCGACGAAGCCGATGTGCTGCGCGAAATCACCGGCCAGATCGCGGCGCCACGTCAATGATGATTCCTGGCAAGCGGCTGGTGATGCTGGTGGCCGTGCTGGCCGCCCTCAGCCTGCCCCTCCCCTGGCTGATCGCAGATGATCTGGCCTTTGCGCTCAGCGGTGCGGCACTCCTGAGCGTGCTGCTGGCCTCTCTGGTCGATCTGGCCCGGCTGCGCCGCCTAAGCCCCCCGCGGCTGGAACGCCAGACCGCCGGCACCTGGCCGCACGGTCGCTGGCAGCAGGTGGTACTGCGCTTGAGTGCAGCACAGGCCCGCCTGACGTTGAGCGTGTTTGACCACTATCCGGCCGATTGCCAGTTGCGCGGCTTGCCGCAGACACTGACATTGCAGCCCGGTCACTGGCAAGAACTGGTGTATGAGGTGAACCCCACTCGCCGGGGCGACCACGACTTTGGCCTGGCAGACATCCGTGTAGAAGGCCCGCTGGGCCTGTGGCAACGCCGCTTCTGGTGTGGCGAGCCGCAACAGGTTCGCGTTTACCCGGATTACGCCCGCGTCGCCGGTTATGCATTGCTGGCCGCAGATCAGGGCCTGCAACGCAGCGGTGTCATCCAGAAACGGCAACGTGGAGAAGGCACGGATTTTCACCAACTGCGCGAATACCGCGCCGGCGACGCCATGCGTGCGGTGGACTGGAAAGCTACCGCGCGCTCTGGCCGCGTGATCAGTCGTGACTATCAAGAAGAACGTGATCAGCAATTGATCTTGCTGCTTGATTGCGGCCGCCGCATGCATGCCCTGGATGAAGGCCTGGCGCATTTTGACCACGCCCTCAATGCCGCCATTGTGCTGGCCTGGGCCGCTCAGCGCCAGGGCGACGCAGTAGGTTTGCTGACCTTTGCCGGCCCCGCGCGCTGGCTGCCGCCCAAGCGTCAGGGCACGGATCTGAGCGTGTTGCTCAACACCATTTACGACTTGCAACCCACCCTGCAACCCCCGGATTATCTCGCGGCAGCCGAACAATTAATGCATCGCGTACCGCGCCGCGCGTTGGTGGTGTTGATCACCAACCTCAGGGACGAAGACAGCGAAACACTGTTACCGGCCATCCAGCTATTGCGCACCCGCCATCAGGTCATGTGCGCCAGTTTGCGTGAACATGTGCTGGACGATCTGCATACCCATCCGGTGAAGCACCTGGACGACGCCCTTGTCTACGCGGCCGGGCAAGAATATCTGGGCCTGCGCAAGGTGCGTTTCAGCCGCTTGCGCGCAAACCGGGTGGATGCGCTGGATGTCACGCCACGGCAGTTGCCACTGCATCTGGTAAACCATTATCTGGCGCTCAAGCGGAGCGGGAAGTTGTGACGGGGTTTGTGGCTGGCGGATTCATTGGTGTATGTCGTGCCAGCGTGCAGATGCGGTGCAACCTGGTACAGGCTAGTGCCGTAGTCGCTGCCTCGTCATTCCGGCTTTGAGCCGGAATCCAGCCGGCCGCCGCAGGTGGCCTTTGCTGAACGAAGCAGGAAAATCTTTAACATCTTGTTAGCGCCTGCGGCGCAGTCGTTTTTGATACCCGGAGTGCCGGGACCACGTTCCTTTGTTTGGGGCTATGGCTGAGGGATAACTTGCTCAGCTTGCTCCTCAGCACGCGCAAAAAAACCGCCCTCTCAGGCGGTTTTTTGTTGGCGTACCCAGCGCATTTAATGCGCCGCACTGCTACGTCGACGGAACAGCGGCAGCGGCTGGTCGGTCGCGCCCTGGTAATACTCGGTAAAGTCATCCAGGCCTTTCAGCGCTTCATGGATATCTTTGTCGGCACGCACCGCAAACGCGTCAAACCCGCAGCGCTTCATGAACAAGAGCACATCCTTGAACACGTCGCCAATCGCACGCAGTTCGCCCTTATAGGCAAAACGGTCACGCAACAGGCGCGCATTGGAGTAGCTGCGGCCATCGGTAAAGGCCGGGAATTCCAGCGCGATCAAGGCAAAGTGCGCCAGGTCGCCGGCAATGTCTTCAGCTTCTTCATCGGTGGCCAGCCATACGCCTGCATTGCCACGGGCAATCAGCACATCCCGCTGGGCTTGCCATTGCTTGAGCGGGACCAGCACCGTGCCGCTGGCCGGGACATCAGCAAAGCTGCCATCCTCATTCACTCGCAACAATGTGGTGTTGTCTTCAACAACCGTGCGGCCTTTGATGATCTGGCTCATTGTGCGGCCTCCGCGCGGGTTCTGCCGGCATAGACACGTTGTTTGAACGGGTCGATACCCAAGCGGTCCACCACATCAATAAAGTGTTCGTCATCCTGACGCGATTCGACGTACACCTTGATGATCTGCTCAATCACGCCAGGCACATCGTCTTGCGCAAACGACGGGCCGATCACTTTACCCAGGCTGGCACCGGCGCCCTGACGGCCACCCAGCGAAATCTGGTACCACTCGCTGCCGCTCTTGTCGACGCCCAGGATACCAATGTGGCCCACGTGGTGGTGACCACAGGAGTTCATACAGCCCGAAATATTGATGTCCAGATCACCCAGATCAAACAGGTAATCCATATCTTCAAATTGCTGCTGGATGCCTTCCGCAATCGGGATGGATTTGGCATTGGCCAGCGAGCAGAAATCGCCGCCCGGGCAGCACACAATGTCCGTCAAAAGGCCGATATTGGGCGTCGCAAAACCGATGGCTTTGGCTTTCTCCCACAGTGCAAACAGATCGCTCTGCTTCACGTACGGCAAGATCAGGTTCTGCTCGTGCGAAACACGCAGTTCGCCCAGGCTGTATTCGTCCGCCATATCGGCCACAGCATCAAGCTGCGCATCCGTTGCATCGCCCGGTGGCACGCCGGTTTTCTTCAGCGACAGCGTCACAGCGGCATAGCCCGGCTTTTTGTGGCCAAACACATTGCGCTCTGTCCAGCGGGCAAACGCCGGATGGCTGGCTTTGGCTGCCAGATAAGCCGCATCGTCACCCGGCAGGGTTTCATAGGCCGGATCAACAAAGAATCTGGACACACGGTTGATCTCCGCATCGGTCAGCGTCATCGGGCCGTTTTTGGAGTGTTGCCACTCTTGCTCCACTTTGGCGCCGAAGGCTTCGGGCGTCATGGCCTTGACCAGAATCTTGATACGCGCCTTGTACTTGTTGTCACGACGGCCGTAGCGGTTGTACACACGCAGCACGGCATCCAGGTAAGACAGCAAGTGGTGTTTTTCCAGCCACGGCTTGATCAGCGCGCCAATGATCGGCGTACGGCCCAGACCACCGCCAACGTACACAGCAAAACCTACCTCGCCCGCTTCGTTCTTGAGCGCGGTAATGCCAATGTCGTGAACCAGAATGGCCGCGCGATCTTCGGCTGCGCCGTTGACCGCAATCTTGAATTTACGCGGCAAATGGGCGAATTCCGGATGGAAAGTCGACCACTGGCGGATGATCTCGCACCATGGGCGCGGATCGACGATCTCGTCATGCGCAACGCCAGCGAACTGGTCACTGGTGGTATTGCGGATGCAATTGCCGGAGGTCTGGATTGCGTGCATCTGCACCGTAGCCAGATCGGCCAGGATATCCGGCACGTTTTCCAGCGCGGGCCAGTTGTACTGGATGTTCTGGCGCGTCGTGAAATGGCCGTAACCGCGGTCGTACTTGCGGGCGATGTGCGCCAGCATGCGTACGCGCTGGCTGGTCAGCTCGCCATACGGCACCGCCACGCGCAGCATTGGCGCATGGCGCTGGATATACAAACCGTTCTGCAAGCGCAGCGGACGGAATTCGTCTTCGGTCAATTCTCCGGCCAGAAAGCGGCGGGTTTGATCGCGGAACTGCGCTACGCGCTGATCCACGATTTTCTGGTCAAAATCGTCGTAAACGTACATGCAAGCCACTGCCATTGTGTATTTAGCGTAATCGCCAATGATACCAGCGCGGGTTTTGCAGGCGAAGATTGTTTTAAGCTATTGAAATCGTAGGGTGGAATATAAAAAAGGCTTATCGGTTTTATGGATAAGAGAAGAACCACGTGACGGCCAGGCGGGGTACGGTGATTTTGATTAGCTGACGAGAGAGGCCGATATCGCAGCTGGATTCCCGCCTTCGCGGGAATGACGAAGTGGTGAGCAGGGTTGAATTACTTCTTGCGAGCAGATGGTTTACAGGATTGGGGATTGGGGATTGGGCTTTTGATTGATGTTGCCGTTGCCTTTGATGTTGAAATTGCTTTTGACTTGCCTCCCCTCCGGCAGCGCCGAGCATCGCAGCAAGGCGCGGGGTTTCGGCGGAGGGGTGTCTGAGCCCGCAGGGCGAGTTCCCGCAGCCAGCCGCGTCTTGCGAGAAGCACAGGGAACCCGAAGGGCGCTGTCGCAGTGGTCGTTTTTCTTTGGGACCTTTCTTTTGGCGATCCAAAAGAAAGGTCCTTGCTGTCGGGCAACCCCCGACATCCAAAACAGCTGCGCCGCAGGCGCTAACAGCTGTTCAAGGTCTTCAGCCCCGGCCAGCAAAGGCCGCCTTGCGGCGGCCCTACTGGATTCCTGCTTCCGCAGGAATGACGAGCCAGTGGCAAGGCAGCCAACTCATCCTTACCCACATCCAGTACTAGTCACCCCTCCCCCAAAAAACGCCCTTATGCGTAACACCCCTGATGCCTGAAAATCTTGATTTTCAGTACCATCGCGCCCATATAAGGCAAAACCTAATCCGCGCGTGGCCACAAGCCGCTGCGTGGGCCCGATTCCAACAAAGCGTCCGCCGTGAATACCCCGGCAGTGATGCCCGAGCCACCCGTTCAGGTAAGCATCTGTCATGCAAGAACAACGTCAAGCCATTCAGCGTCTGGATTACACCCCGCCTGCCTTTCTGATCGACCGTGTCGATCTGACTTTCGAGCTGGAAGAAACCAATACCCGTGTGCTGTCACGCCTGGTGCTCAAGCGCAACCCGGCGCACCCCAACGCCAACGCGCCGCTGGTGCTCGATGGCGAAGAACTCACGCTGGAGAGCATCAAACTGGATGGCAAGACGCTGGACGCCAGCGACTTTGTACTGGCCGATACCAGCCTGACCATCCCCACCCTGCCGGACGAATGCATTCTGGAAATCGCCACGCGCATCAATCCGCTGGCCAATACGGCGCTCTCCGGCTTGTATGTCTCTAACGGCAACTTCTTTACCCAGTGCGAGGCGGAGGGTTTCCGCCGCATTACCTGGTATCTGGATCGCCCGGATGTCATGGCCAAGTTCACCACCACCATCATTGCGGACAAAACCCGCTACCCGGTGCTGCTGGGCAACGGTAACCGCGTGGATCAAGGCCAGATGGATCGCAATCGCCACTGGGTCAAGTGGGTCGATCCGTTCAAGAAACCGGCGTATCTGTTTGCGCTGGTGGCCGGCAAACTGGTGGTGCTGGCTGATCGCCACACCACGGCCAGTGGCAAGAATGTGAATGTCGAAGTCTGGGTTGAGCCGGGCGATGTCGAAAAATGCCATCACGCGCTAGCGTCCGCCAAAGCGGCCATGCAGTGGGACGAAGACCGTTTTGGCCTGGAATACGATCTGGATACCTACATGATCGTGGCCGTGAGCGACTTCAATATGGGCGCCATGGAAAACAAGGGCCTGAATATTTTCAACACCAAATACGTGCTGGCCCGCCCGGAAACCGCTACCGATGTGGACTTTGACGGCATTGAAGCCGTGGTCGGCCATGAGTATTTCCATAACTGGACCGGCAACCGCGTGACCTGCCGCGACTGGTTCCAGTTGTCTTTGAAAGAAGGCCTGACCGTATTCCGCGATCAGGAGTTCTCCAGCGATATCGGCAGTCGCGCCGTACAGCGTATTGGCAATGTGCGCACGCTGCGCGAGTACCAGTTCCCGGAAGATGCCGGCCCGCAAGCGCACCCGGTTCGTCCTGATTCTTACCTTGAAATCAACAACTTCTATACGGCCACCGTCTACGAGAAGGGTTCTGAAGTTGTGCGCATGATGTACACCCTGGCGGGCAAGGAAGGCTTCCGCAAGGGCATGGACTTGTACTTCAAGCGCCACGATGGCCAGGCTGTGACCTGCGATGACTTCGTGGCAGCCATGGCAGACGCCAACCAGCTGGATCTCTCCCAGTTCAAGCGCTGGTACAGCCAGTCCGGCACGCCCCGGCTGGATGTGGAAGGTGTGTATGACGCCGCCGCCCAGACCTTCACATTAACCATCAATCAAAGCTGCCCTGCCACACCGGGCCAGCCCGAAAAGCAACCGTATCTGATCCCGTTTGCCCTGGGCCTGATCGACCGCACCACTGGTGCGGAACTGCCGCTGACATTGCAAGGCGAAACCGCCCCAGGCGAGACCAGCCGCGTGCTGCAGCTGAAAAATGCCACTGAACGCCTGGTGTTTGTCAATGTGCCCAGCCACCCCGTACCGTCGCTGCTGCGCGATTTCTCTGCCCCGGTAAAACTGGACTATCCGTACACCGATGACGATCTGGTCTTCCTGATCGCCAACGACACCGATCCGTTTGCCCGCTGGGAAGCCGCCAATACCTATCTGACACGCTTGCTGCTGCAGCGCTACCAGCAAGAAGGTGGCAATACCGCCGCGCCAGCGCAACTGGTTTCGGCCTTTGAAAAACTGCTGACACAAGATCGCCTTGATCCGGCCCTGGTCGCGCTGATGCTGCAGTTGCCGAGCGAGCAATTCCTGTTTGAGTCTCTCTCTGACGTGGACCCGAGCCGCTTGCACGCCGTGCGCCTTGCGCTCAAACAATCTTTGGCGCGTGAATTGCGTGGCCCGCTGCTGGCGACGTACCAACGTCTGCACAGCACCGCGCCCTACGTTTACAACGCGGCCGAAGCGGGTCGTCGCAGCCTGCAGAACGTGGCGCTGGATTACCTCAGCGAACTAGACGAGCCACGCATTACCGAGTTGCTCACCAACCAGTATCGCCATGCGGACAACATGACCGACAAACTGGCCGCGCTTTCTGCGTTCAGCCAGCGTGAAGGCGGCGATCAATACCTGGCCGACTTTGCCACCATGTGGCAGGACGACCCGCTGGTGATGGACAAGTGGTTCACGCTGCAAGCGCTGTCTGACCGCCCCGGCGCACTGACCCGCGTGCAGCAGTTGATGAACCATCCGGCATTTGCCCTGACCAATCCAAACAAAGTGCGCTCGCTGATTACCGCGTTCTGCAACCGCAACCTGGCGCATTTCCATGCGGCAGATGGTTACGGTTATGCCTTTGCAGCTGACCGCGTGCTGGATCTGGACAAGATCAACCCGCAAATCGCCGCGCGCCTGGCGGCGTGTTTCAACCGCTGGACCCGCGTTGAGCCACAGCGCCGCGCCATGATGAAAGCAGAACTGGAACGCGTGGCCAGCCAGCAAGGTTTGTCGCCCGATACGTACGAAATTGTGTCCAAAGCCTTGCAAGCCGGTGCGTAACACGCGTGCAGCCAGCTTGTCGGGCTGGCCGCACCAGTCTGGTTCAGCCAGGCATACAAACAACACCGCGCTCTGGCTGTACGTGGATTTGATTCACAGCAGCAAGCAAAACGGCTATTTTGCACTTGCATAAAACTGCAAGACTGGTGCTTCAGCGACGGCGCCAGTCAACTGCATTTTTTGCGTTTTTCCATAAACATCAACAAGATAAAGTTGTGGTTACGTCGTTGAACTTACCCGGAATCCTGCCACGTCATGGTCAAGAAGCGTTTTGAAGACACGCGTGAGCATTTGCTCGCAATTGGTGAACACATCATCCTCGGCAAAGGCTTTGCCGCGGTGGGGCTTGCTGAAATCCTCGCTACGGCCGATGTGCCCAAGGGTTCGTTCTACCACTACTTTGCCTCGAAAGAAGCGTACGGCGTCGCCCTGCTGGAACGCTACTTCGCCAATTACCTGGAAGACGCCAAAATGCGTCTGAATGCGCCCACCGGCACGGCGCATGACCACCTGGTTGAATTCTTTGACGCCTGGCAGGGTAAATCCTGCGGCAATACCGTGCCCTGTCTGGTGGTGAAACTGGCCGCCGAAGTGGCCGATCTTTCTGACACCATGCGCGCTGCGTTACAAAGCGGCTGCAACCATATTGTGGCTGCGCTGGAACGCGCGGTGGTTCGGGGTCAGGAAGCGGGTGACATCAACAAGCAACAACCCGCCGCAGTGCTTGCCCTGGCCATTTACGAAATGTGGTTGGGCGCCAGCCTGATGACCAAACTGCGCCGCGACCGCGTGGCGCTGGAAACCGCCATGGCGGTCACCAAGCAGCTGATTGCGGCGTAGACCAGCAGCCGCCCTACTCGCAGGTGGATTGGTGCCTAATCCACCTGGTGCCCCCTTCTAGTCCAGGTAATGCTTTTTTGCTTATCGTTATTCCAAAAAATAATTGACCGGTCTAATTGAAAACACATGATCCTGCGCACATCTAAAACCGCGCATAGATACCCCACCCCGGTTTCTTAATACTTACCCCTTCTACCAAAGGAAGTCTCATGTCTCTGGATAAATTGCTCACGCCGGTCAAGGTTGGCCATGTCGAACTGGCCAACCGCCTGGCCATGGCCCCACTGACCCGCTCGCGCGCCAGCAAGCCGGGCGAAAACCCGACTGAACTGAACGCCACGTATTACGCCCAGCGCGCCAGCGCCGGCCTGATCGTGACTGAAGCCACCCAGATTTCGCAGCAAGGCCAGGGTTATGCCTGGACGCCTGGCATCTATACCGATGCGCAAGAGGCAGGCTGGAAAAGCGTGGTAGACGGCGTACATGCCAAGGGTGGCAAGCTGTCTTTGCAACTGTGGCACGTGGGCCGGATCTCTCACCGCCTGCTGCAACCTGATGGCCAGGCCCCCGTATCTGCCAGCGCGATCCAGGCATCGAACTCCACTTGCTTTGTCGTGCAAGAAGACGGCACCCCGGCCACCGTACCCTGCGACGCTCCGCGCGCGCTGGACGCCGCCGAACTGCCGGGGATTGTTGCCTCTTACGCGGCCGCTACCCAGCGCGCCAAACGCGCCGGCTTTGATTTTGTAGAAATTCATTCCGCCAATGGCTATCTGTTGCACCAGTTCCTGGCAACGGGCACCAACCAGCGTACCGACCAATACGGCGGCAACCTGGAAAACCGCGCCCGTCTGCTGCTGGAAGTGCTGGATGCCGTCGTGGCCGAGATCGGTGCAGACCACGTTGGCGTGCGCCTCTCCCCGGCCTTCCCCGGTCACGACATCACCGATACCGAATCCGAAGCCATGACACTCTATCTGGCGACCGAATTCAGCAAGCGAGGCATTGCCTACCTGCACATTGCCGAGCCGGACTGGGTCGGCGGCAAGCCGCTGTCTGATGAGTTCCGTCACGGTATCCGCCAGCATTTCACCGGTGCCATCATCACTTGCGGTGGCTACACGGCCCAAAGCGGTGAAGCCCGCCTCGCCCAAGGTGTGGCCGACGTCATCGGTTACGGTCGCCCCTATATTGCCAACCCGGATCTGGTCGAACGCTTCCGTCGCGGTGCCGCGCTCAATGCGCCAGATCAATCCACCTTCTACGGTGGCGCAGAAAAGGGTTATACCGACTACCCATTCCTGGGCTGATCAATACCGCGCCTCCTGACCGGCCGCTGTTCATGCGGCCGGAAACACCGTCCAGACCCCGCTTGTCCATTCCCGGAAAAGCAGGGTCTGGCGGTGTTTTTTTTGACCATTTGCGGGCGTTCGTCCGCTTTTTGAGCAAAAGATCGCAAGCCAGGCACTATCCCCAATCGAAACGAGGTGCCCAGTTCGCGTAGAATCCACTTTTACGCTCAAGGAATGCTTCATGTACCAGGTTATTGCTTCCGATCTTGACGGCACGTTGCTCAATGCCGATCACATGGTAGACGCCTACACGGCAGAAACCCTGCGTCTGTTGCAGGCGCAAGGCGTGCATTTTGTGATCGCTACCGGTCGTCATTACCTGGATGTGCGCGGCATTCGTGATGTACTGGGCGTGCGCGCCTACCTGATCACCTCCAATGGCGCCCGTGTGCATGACTGGGATAACCGTCTGGTCTACGCAGAAAACCTGGAACCGGAAGTCGCCCGCCAGTTGCTGCAACCCGAATTCTCTGAGGGTACTCATCTGAACGTGTATCTGGATGAGCAATGGCTAGCTGGTTCACAAGCGCAATGGCTGGCCGATCTGCACCAGGACTCAGGCTTTAGTTATGAGCTGGCCGATCTGCCCAATCACTCCGGCGAAGGCATCGCCAAGGTGCTGTACATTGCTGAGCACGAACATCTGCTGACCGTGGAAGAAAAACTGATTGAGCGCTTTGGCGACGAGTTGTACGTCACCTTCTCCATGCCCGATTGTCTGGAAGTGATGGCGCCTACTGTCTCCAAGGGCCACGCGCTGACCGCCGTGCTGGCGGAACTGGGTATCCCGGCCGCAGACTGCGTGGCTTTCGGCGATGGCCCCAATGATATCCAGTTGCTGCAAACCGCCGGCCACCCGTTTGTGATGGGCAACGCCAACCCGCGCCTGACCGAAGCCCTGCCACACGTGCCGCAGATTGGCTTGAACACTGACGCCGGTGTGGCCCATCAATTGCGCAAGCTGTTTCATATGGCAGAACCCAAGAACTAAGAACGGGTAAACGCCAGACGCAAAAAAGGCGCGGAAAATTCCGCGCCTTTTTGTTTGCTGCCCTGACGGACAACGGATTTACTCTTTACTCCGCCAGCGATCCCACCAGCGAGCGGAAATTACCCGTAGCAGCGTCATACTGATATAACTCGCCACGTTCAATATCAAAGTACCAGCCGACCAGGAACAACTTGCCCTGGGCGACGGCATCGGCAATGAACGGGAAGCTCATCAGATTATCCAGCGAGACCACAATCGCCGCCATTTCGCAGGCACGCACTTGCTCGGCCAGCGGCTTGTCGCCGTAGTTGTCCAGCACGTACTGGCGAGCACTTTCCGCCATGCGTACCCAGCGGCCAACAAAGTTGGCTTCGGTCTTGGGGTTATAACCCTTGAGCAACGCACCGATACCACCACAGGACGAATGCCCCAGAACGATGATGCGTTTGACTTGCAGATCACAGACGGCAAATTCAATGGCCGAAGAGACGCCGTGATAGGTGCCGTCTTTTTCGTACGGCGGCACCAGGTTGGCGACGTTGCGCACCACGAACATATCGCCGGGGTTGCAATCGGTAAGCAGCGCCGGATCCACGCGGGAGTCCGAACAGCCGATGACCAGCGAAGTCGGGCTCTGACCGCGCTTGAGTTGTTCAAAAAGATTGTTTTCCTGTCCGAAATACTTGCCCTGGAAGCGGTGAAAACCGTCTACCAGTTTTGCCAGTTCGTCCATGCCATCTCCGTGGGTCAGGTACATCGCGCCAGATGGCGCAGCACATTTTGATGAGTGATTCTAACCGAGTAGTGTTTGAAACACGGCTACAGCTCGCGCAAAAAATCGGAACATTCGTTATTTTCTTATACCCGATATGGAATAAAACCGGGGCCTGAGGCGTTCCCCCGAAAGCGGACCAACGGCCTAAAATAGCGCATTGGCGCTGCCTCACAACGATATTCAAAATATTTGAATAAATCAGCCAGAACTTTTCGCTGGCATGGCGTACCAACCCGCCGATATAGTGCTGCTCGACAAGTTGTTTTTGCCACATATTGATTATTTGAGGTATTTCGCCAATGAAACGCACGCGTTACGACGGCTTTCATATCGCCTTGCACTGGCTGATCGCCGCCCTGATTGTCGCGGCGTTTGGCCTGGCGCTCTATATCGATGGGCTGCCCCTCTCGCCGCTCAAGTTCCGTCTGTACTCTTATCATAAGTGGCTGGGGATTTCGGTGCTGATCCTGGTGGCTGTGCGCCTGATCTGGCGTCATGCCAAGGGCGTACCTGCCCCGCTGCCGGGCCAGCCACGCTGGCAAGTGGTTGTCGCCAATGCCACGCATCATTCACTGTATTTGTTGATGTTTGTATTACCGCTGGTGGGCTGGGCCATGAGTTCGGCCAAGGGTATTCCGGTGGTGCTGTTTGGGGTGCTGCCGCTGCCCAACTGGGTGCCGGTAGACCATGACCTGGGCGAAATTCTGGAAACCGCCCACAAGACCCTGGCCTGGATTCTGGCCGCACTGGTCGCCATGCATGCGGCCGCTGCCATCAAACACCATGTCATCGACAAAGACGACACCCTGCGCCGCATGCTGCCGGGCAAGTCCTGACTTGATGATCTTGACTGTTTTCCCGCTTCAACACCCAGTCTGACGACTGATATGACTGATTTTTGTGGAATCCGACAATGAAAAAACGTGTTCTCACCTCGCTGATCCTGGCTGCAAGTCTTGGCTTTGCCAGCCTCTCTGCCATGGCCGCACAAACCCTGGTGCCGGCGCAAAGCAAAATCGGCTTTGCCTTCAAGCAAATGAACGTGCCGGTCGAAGGTAGTTTCAAGCGCTTTGATGCCAACGTGAACTTTGATCTGGCCAAGCCGGAAAAAACCCAGGCCACCATCAATGTCGATCTGACCAGCATTGACGTGGGCAGCGCCGACGGCAACAAGACCACCCAGGGCAAAGACTGGTTCAACACCACCGCCACCCCCAAGGCGACCTTTGTTGCCAGCAGCGTCAAGGCGCTGGGCGGCGGCAAGTTTGAAGCCCGTGGCAAGCTCACCATCAAAGGCGTCAGCAAGGACATCGTGGCCCAGCTGACCGCCAGGCAAGATGGCGCCAATCTGGATGTGGAAGGCAGCTTCCCCATGATGCGCCTGCAATACAAGATCGGTGATGGCGAATGGGCCGACACCGGCACCGTGGCCGACGAAGTCACTGTGAAGTTCAAGCTGGTTCTGGCGGGTAAACCCAACTGATCCAGCCGCGGGCCAGCGTCGCCGGCCCGCTTAAAACAAACCGATTTAACACGCTGTTTATCTACTCAGGAAAAATCATGAAACTGAAACTGGCTGCCATCGCCCTGGCTTGCGTTGCTTCTGCTGCTTTTGCTGCCCCGCAAACCCTGGAACTGGATTCCTCCCACACTCAGCCGTACTTTGAAATTGGCCACTTTGGTTATTCCAACCAGATGGGCCGTTTTGAGAAGGCTACCGGCACGGTTGTGGTTGATCTGGAAAAGAAAACCGGTTCGCTGGATGTCTCCGTCGACACCAACAGCCTGTCCACCGGCTGGGCCGCGCGCGACAAGCATCTGAAGAGCCCGGACTTCTTCAACACAGAGAAATTCCCGGCCATGACCTTCAAGTCGACCGATTTCAAGTTTGAAGGCGACAAGCTGGTGGCTGTGAACGGCAACTTCACCCTCCTGGGCGTGACCAAGCCGCTGACCCTGAACATTGCCAACTTCCATTGCGGCGATCACCCGATGATGAAGAAGTACTGGTGCGGCGCTGAAGCCACCGCCACCATCAAGCGTAGCGACTTTGGCATGACCACTTTTGTGCCGGCCGTATCGGACGAAGTGAAGCTGACCATTCCGGTTGAAGCTGGCGCCAAATAATTTGCGCGGCGAAGAGGGACCCGCAGCCTGCGTTATGCTCGCTTGCCGTACGTACTGTCTGCGCTCGTACGCCTCGCCTGTGGGCCCTCTTCACCACGCATTGGTCGCAAAAAAGCCCACGCAAACACGTGGGCTTTTTTCATCATGCCTGCCGTTAGCATTCCAGCCGCCCGGCCAGCCAATCGGCAATGCGCGTATCTGTGCGCAAGCGGTCTGTCCACCATGCCAGCGCCCTGCCCGGCTGATTGTTGCGCCAGACGGCATGAAAGCGTGGCACATGCTGCGGGCCGGCTGGCGTTTTCTCGATCAGGCGGCCCGCCGCAAGTTCCTGACGGATCATGCAGCGGGGTAAGTAACCGCAGCCCAGGCCGGCAAGCTGCGCCTGCAATTTGGTCCGGGCATCATGCACCGTCAACGTTTCCTGCCCCTGCAGGATATTGACCGTGCGTGGCACCAGCGAGCGCGAGCTATCGGCCACGGCAATGACCCGATATTGCTGGATCAAATCAGGCGGCAGCGGGTCGGGCACGTTGGCCAGAGGGTGAGTGGGGGCGACGGCAAACACAAACTCGACATCGCCGATATCGTGATTGGTGAAACCGCTGCCGTGCGCAGTATCCATAGAGACACCTATGGCCAGGTCGGCACGGTGGTCAATCAGTGCATCCCACATACCGGCCAGGGCTTCGTGCAAAAACCGCAGGCGCGTACCAGAATTGCATTGGTCAAATGCTTGAATCCACGGCGTAATGACCGAAAACGGCACCATGGTATCGATGGCGATGCGTAGTTCGGGCTCCCAGCCGGTGGCGACACGTTTGACGCGGTATTCCAGGTCTGACGCTGCGCGCAGCAAATGGCGACCTTGTTCTAGCAGGGTTTCCCCTGCCGGGGTCAATCGCGCACGGTGGCCAGATCGGTCAAACAGTTGCACACCCATCTCATCTTCAAGTTTTTTGATGATATAGGTAACGGCAGATGGAACCCGGTGTACTTCTTCTGCCGCCGCTGCAAAACTCCCTTTACGGGCAATGGCATCCAGTATTTCCAGGGCTTCCAGATTCAAACGCAGCATTGAAGATTATCCCGAATTTAGCAACAGAGTTATCCAGAACGGCCCTTATCTTTGCCGTTTTCTTGAATATAATACAGCACATGTTCAACGCAACTGAAGGAGCTACACCATGATCACGCTACGCAAAGCCCAAGACCGCGGCCATGCCAACCACGGCTGGCTGGATAGCTGGCACAGCTTCTCGTTTGCCGGTTACCAGGACAACAATCACGTGCACTTTGGCCCCTTGCGCGTCATTAATGAAGACCGTGTCGCCGCCGGCCAGGGTTTTGGCTCTCATCCGCACCGCGACATGGAAATCATCAGCTATGTGCTGGAAGGCGAGCTGGAACACAAAGACAACATGGGTAATGGTTCGATCATCAAGCCTGGCAATGTGCAGCGCATGAGCGCCGGTACCGGTGTAGTGCACTCGGAATACAACCCGTCTACCACGAACCCGGCGCACTTTTTGCAGATCTGGATCATCCCGAACAAGGCAGCGCCGGCTTCTTACGAAGAAAAAAACTTCCCGGAAGAAGACAAGCGCGGCAAGTTGCGCCTGGTGGCCAGCGGGACGGGTGAGAATGGTTCTGTGACGATCAATCAGGATGCAAAACTGTACATTGGTCTGTTTGATGGTGCAGAAACCGCCACGTTGCCGGTCGATCCGGATCGCCTGGTTTATGTGCATGTGGCACGCGGCTCAGTGACGGTGAACGGCCAGGTACTGACCACGGGCGATGCGGCCAAGATCCGCGCAGAAAGTGCGGTAACGCTGAGCCAGGGCGCAGGTGCCGAGGTGCTGGTATTTGATTTGCCGCAACTCCAGTAAGTACCCAGGGTGCAATAAAAATCCCGGACTTTTTGTAAAAGGTCCGGGATTTTTTATGGCCATCGCTGGGCGCCGCCACTCACAACGCTTTCACCACCCACTTCAGCCCGTCATCTTCCGGATGTTTGTGAATCACGAAACCCAGGCGGCGCATAAAGGTCAGCATGTTGGCGTTGCTGCTCAATACCTCGCCTTCCACCGTGGATAAACGCATATCCCGCGCGGCGTTGAACAGGACCTCCATCAAGCGGCCGCCAAGGCCTTTACCCTGCCACTGATCGTCAATCACGATGGCAAATTCGCAGCTATCGTTATCCACGTTCACGACAAAGCGCGCCACGGCGACAATCATCTCGCCCTTGTCGCCTTGCACGGTCGAGACCAGCGCCATTTCGCGGGCGTAATCAATCTGGGTAAAGCGCACCAGTTGTGTCTGGGATAGCGCCTTCAGCGTGCTCATATAGCGGTTGTAACGGGTCTCTTCAGACAACCCATCGACAAAGCGCACGATCATTTCTGCGTCTTCCGGGCGGATGGGGCGGATGGTCATCGGCATGCCGGTTTTCAGTTGCGTGACCTGAACCAGATGTGATGGGTACGGGTGGATGGCCATATGGCCGTAGCGGCGTGCTTCTGGCGATACGGGTGCCAGCAGGATGCGGGCATCCAGCGCAATAGCGCCGTTTTCATCGGCAATCAGCGGGTTGATATCCAGTTGCTGGACCTGCGGAAACTCGCACAGCATTTCGGATATCCGCAACAGGATGTCTTTGACGCTTTCCACATCCACAGGTGGCCGGTTGCGGAACTCGCCCAGCATGTTCTTGACGCGGGTGCGACGGATCAGGTTATCGACCAGGTAATCGTTAAGCGGCGGTAGAGCCACTGCAACATCATTAAAGACCTCTACCCCCACCCCGCCCGCGCCAAAGCTGATCACCGGCCCAAACGCCGGATCATGCGCGGCCCCCACCATTAATTCGCGGCCATTTTTGCGGCTGATCATCGGTTGTACGGTCAGGCCACGCACCCGATCGCCAAACCGCTCGCGCGCACGCGCCAGCATGCGGGTGGCTTCGGTCGAGACGGCCATCAGGGTGGTCAGGTTCAGTACCACGCCATCAAAGTCGGTCTTGTGGGTCAGCCCAACCACATCAAGCTTGAGCACCACTGGCAGGCCCACGCCCATGGCGGCGGTGACGGCGGCTTCTGCGGTCGCAGCGCGCACGGTGGTGGTAACCGGGATATGAAATGCCCGTAGCAGGGCTTTGGATTCGAGTTCATCAAGCATGTCCCGGCCGTTGCCGAGAGCCGCATCGACAATCATGCGGGCCGATTCCATGTCCGGCGCGTCCCACTCGCCCAACGGGCCCGGCGTTTGCAGCAAAAGCTGCTGGCTGTATTGCCAGGAGGCCAAGGACCAGAAAACTTCGACCGCGTGTTCTGGCGTGCTGAAAAACGCCATATTGTGTTTGGCCAGCAATTTGCGGCTGGCCTGCACTTTCTTGCCGCCAATCCACGCCAGCAGCAGCGGTTTGTCGGTGGCTTTGGCCAGGGTAATCATGGCCTCTGCCGTTGCCATATGGTCGGTGCCCATTTGCGGGGTAAAGACCACGAGAACGCCATCAATGTTTTCGTCTTCCAGCGCGGCTTCGGTCGCGGAATGAAACCGCGCGGCAGAGGCGTTCCCCAGAATGTCGATCGGGTTATCGTGGCTGGATTGCGCCGGCAAAAAACCGTCCAGCCGGGTGATGGTGGCCGGGCTTAGGCGTGGTAGCGGAATATGCAGATCACCCGCGCGGTCCACCGCCATCATGCCCGCGCCAATGCCGTTGGTAATAACCGCCAGCCGGCGGCCACGCGTACGGTAGTTGCGCGGCAAAACGCGCGCGGCAATGAACAATTGATTGATAGAGCGCAAGCGCAGCACACCGGCACGGCGCAAAGCGTTATCGAATACCTCGTCGCTGCCGATCAGACGCTCTGAATGGGTGCGCCCCAGTTTCTCTCCACCATCGTAGCGCCCCACTTTGAGCACCATCACCGGCTTGGTCCGTGCTGCCGCACGCAGGGCGGACATGAAGGTTCGAGCGTCGCTCACGTCTTCGACGTACAGCAAAATACTGCGGGTTTTGGGGTCAGAGACAAGGTAATCGAGCGTCTCGCCGACATCCATATCCACCGCCGAACCCAGCGAGATCACGGATGAAAAACCCACGTCTTGCGATTCTGCCCAATCCAGAATGGCCGACGCCACCGAAGAAGACTGGGACACCAGCGCCATGCTGCCCGGCTTGATGGCGCCGGCGTAATTGCCGCTATTGAGCTTGCTGACTGGCCGCGCCTGACCAAAGACGGTCGGGCCCAACAGGCGCACGTTGTATTGCCTGCAAATCACCAGAATCTTGTCGAGCAGATCACGGGATTTATCCGCCGTGCCCACAAAGTCGCACGACATGATGACAATGCCCTTGACGCCGTGCCGGCAGCTCTCTGTCACCATATCAATCAGCGTGCGTTGCGGCGTGGTAATGATCACCAGATCCACCGGCTTGCCAATTTTGGTAATGCTCTTGTGCGCTTTGTGGCCCTGGACTTCAGCGTGTTTGATGTTGACCGGATACAGCAGCCCTGGGTAACCGCCCTCCAGCAGGTTGGCGAACACCGTGGTGCCCACCGCGCCCTCAGTGGCTGAAGCGCCAATAACGGCAATCGAGGCAGGTTCAAACAGCGGCGTGAGATAGTGTTGTTTCATCGGGTCCGGGCCTGGGCATGCATGTACTGACGCGCCACGCACAAGGGGTCGCATTCACTCGTCATGATATGCGAAAAACCGGCCCTGTCTGCGGCGCTGGGGATCAGGTAAAACGGCTACTCGAAGCATATTCCATGCCCATTTCTGCCTCATGACCCTGCGCAAATGGTCGGACCGACCTGCACAGATGGGCGCACGCCGTTATAATCACGCGGTTTGTACCTCCTACCAACTGAACATTCAGGATTGTTACTCATGGATATCAGCAAGATTCCCGTCGGCAAAGATGTGCCGAACGATTTCAACGTCATCATCGAAATCCCGGCCAACGCAGCGCCGATCAAGTACGAGCACGACAAGGAATCGGGCGCCGTGTTTGTGGACCGTTTCATGGGCACCTGCATGTTCTACCCGATGAACTACGGCTACATTCCGCACACCCTGGCAGAAGATGGGGATCCGGTAGACGCGCTGGTGTACACCCCGTTCCCGCTGATCCCGGCCGCAGTGGTGCGTTGCCGCGCCATCGGCATGCTGAAGATGGAAGATGAATCCGGCATCGACGCCAAGCTGGTGGTGGTTCCGGTCGACAAGCTCTGTCAAATGACCAAGGGTATCCAGAAGCTGGAAGACCTGCCGGCCCTGTTGCTGGAACAGATCAAACACTTCTTTGAGCACTACAAAGATCTGGAACCGGGCAAGTGGGTCAAGGTGCAAGGCTGGGGCAACAAGGAAGACGCCCACGCCGAGATCGTGGCCGGCATCAAGCGCGCTGAAGGCTGATCGCCAGCGCTAATCCGGTTTAGCTGTCAGACAAAAAGCCAGTCACCAGACTGGCTTTTTTCATGCCCGCTGCCAGACCAAACCGGCATCTGGTCGGAAACGGGCTTTCCTGACAACTAAATAAGTATTTTTTAATATAACGGTAAAACAAATCACCTACCCTCTTCGCCAGCCGATCACCCCATACTGCAACGCACCATAAGCCCGGGAGAGGAAGATGATGACTGCTACCGCCTCCAGAAATGTCTTTACCAAGACCAACAAAGGTTCGCTTGAAATTACCGAGCGCGCCCACGGCCTGCCCGCGCGTTTGCGCCGTGCGTTGATTCTGGTGGATGGTGCGCGCGATACCTCTGCCATCAGCGCCATGATGCCCGGCGAGGACATGGAGCGCATGCTGGGCGAATTGCAAAGCATGGGCTTCATCCAGGGCGGCGGCAGCGCCACCAGCCGTGCGCAACAAAGCGCGCCGGCGCCGCGTCCGGCGCCCGTCGCAGCGCCTGCCCCCATCGCCGCACCAGCCCCGGCACCGGTTGCAGCGCCAGCACCCGAGCCTGTTGCGGTAGCACCTGCGCCAACCGCCCCCACGCTGGATACCGCGCTCATTCATCAAGTTAAAGTGCTGATGATTGAAAGCGCCCAACAGTTTCTGGGCTTGATGGCCAAGCCGCTGATCGCTGAGATTGAATCCGTACACGATGCCGTCTCGCTGAAAACCGCCATTGCCCGCTGGAACATCAGCCTGCGCCAGTCACACAAAGCTGCGCAGCATGCGGATCAATACGTGCTGGCCGTCAAAACCCTGGTCGGCATCTGAACGAACAGGTTTGCAAGCCCACCACAAGTGTGGACTTGAACCACGGGCACCCGGCACTCATCTAACAACGATAAGCGGCATGCCGGCACGTGGCCGGGACCGCAAACCGGGGCAATGACGATGACTTCCAGACTGAAAATCGATTTTGTATCCGACGTGTCCTGCCCTTGGTGCGCCATTGGGCTGAATGCGCTGGAGCGCGCGCTGGATCAGATCGGGCCGGAGCTTGAGACCGACCTGCATTTCCAGCCGTTTGAACTGAACCCGCAAATGGTGCCGGAAGGCCAGGACATCGGCGAACATCTGGCGCAAAAGTACGGTTCGACCCCGGAGCAATCGGCCAAAAATCGCGAAGGCATTCGCCTGCGCGGGGAAGAAGTGGGCTTTGTGTTCAACATGGATAAACGCGGCCGCATCTACAACACGTTTGATGCGCACCGCCTGTTGCACTGGGCCGGTGAACAAGGCAAGCAACGCGAACTCAAGCATGCCCTGTTCAAAGCGTATTTCACGGATGGCCAGAACCCGGGCGATCACGATGTGCTATTGCGCGTGGCCGCTGAAGTGGGTCTGGATACCGAGCGCACCCGGGCTATCCTGGCGTCCGATGAGTTTGCCAGTGAGGTACGGCAGGCTGAGCTGTTTTATCAGCAAAACGGCATTCATGCCGTGCCGGCTGTGATCATTAATGATCGGCATCTGATCCAGGGTGGGCAGCCGGTGGAGGTGTTTGAACAGGCTTTACGGCAGATTGCTGCAGGGGCGTGAGGCTGCTTGGCCAGCCGGCTTTGTTCCACTGGCTCGTCATTTCTGCGGAAGCGGAATCCAGTCCGGCCGCCGCAGGTGGCCTTTGCAGAAAGGTGCCACTTCGTAGCCCGGATGAAGGCCGTCAGGCTGGGAATCCGGGGTGGCTGGCCTGGTTAAGATTGTTACGGGTATTAGCGCCTGACGGCGCCGTGTTTTGATACCGGCGGTGGCCGGAGCACGTTACTTTCTTTTGCTTCGCCAAAAGAAAGTAACCAAAGAAAAGGCGACCCTGCGACAGCGCCCTTCGGGTTCCCTGCGCTTCTCGCAAGGCGCGGCTGGCTACG
>JASLES010000142.1 GCA_030151005.1 Silvimonas sp. | reverse complement strand
AGGGGCGACTTTAAGGCCTGGAAGAACCGGGGGTACTCCGCCTCCTATTGCCAGCGTGAGGCACCGCAACTCATTCCTGTCAGAGGGCACTTCCCGGGCTTGCGGGAGACCGTCTCAAGGTGCGAAGCTGTCTGCTTGCTTTGTCTATCCGGTTATCTGATCAAATTGCTCACTGCTTGATCTAGAACAAGTTATTTCGGCGCCTTGCCAGGCAGCGGGCCTAAGTTGAATTGTTTTAGTCCCTCCTGCAAGGAGCGAATCATGAAAGCCCTCGTCTATGGTGGTCCTGGCAAAATAGCCCTCCAGGAACACCCCAAACCTGTTTTGAACCATGATGGCGACGCCATCGTCCAGATCACTCGTACCACGATCTGTGGTACCGACCTCCACATTCTGAAAGGTGATGTGCCCACATGCACGCCGGGTCGCGTGCTGGGTCATGAGGGTGTGGGGGTTGTCGAAGAGGTCGGCACAGCTGTTGGGGCGTTCAAGCCCGGCGATCACGTACTGATTTCGTGTATCACGGCATGTGGCAAATGCGAGTTCTGCAAGAAAGGCATGTACTCGCATTGCACGACTGGCGGCTGGATTCTGGGGAACCGGATTGATGGAACCCAGGCTGAATATGTGCGCATTCCACATGCGGACACCAGCCTGTATCCAGTCCCGGATGGTGTTGAGGAAGAAGCGCTGGTGATGCTCAGTGATATTCTGCCCACCGGGTTTGAGTGTGGCGTGCTCAACGGTAAAGTCGAACCCGGCTCTACTGTGGCCATTGTCGGCGCGGGCCCGGTTGGACTTGCGGCCTTGCTAACGGCACAGTTTTACTCCCCGGCGCGTATCATCATGGTTGATCTTGATGATAACCGGTTGGCCGTTGCCCGCAGTTTTGGCGCCACCGATACCATTAACAGCGGTAATGAAAACGCGGCGGAGAAGGTCGCGCAACTCACCCAAAGCAAGGGTGTCGATACCGCAATCGAGGCCGTTGGCGTACCCGCTACGTTTGCCCTGTGTGAAGACGTCATCGCCCCGGGCGGCAATATTGCGGTGCTTGGCGTACATGGGGTCAAAGTCGATCTGCACCTGGAGCGTTTGTGGAGCCATAACGTCACGTTGCGCACACGGCTGGTGGATACCGTCACCACCCCGATGCTGCTGAAGATCGTGGTGGCCGGCAAGATTGATCCACGCAAACTGATCACCCACCGTTTCAAACTTTCAGACCTCATGTCGGCCTATGAAACCTTCGGCAAAGCTGCCAATAACCAGGCGTTGAAAGTCATCATTGAGGCGTGAGAGCGTTCCAACGATCGGTGCAAACGCAGGTCCCCGTGGTGGGGTCCTGCGTTTACTCGTCCATTCCGATCAGATGATCAATATCATCAATCGCCATGGCCAATGCGCATTTTTCGATGATGAATACGGAAGCTTTAACGAGTGACGGCACAGTGCCGTGCTTGCGGACTTCACCATCCCGCCGGATCACATATTCGTTTTCCGTCACCATGACCTGATAGGTCGCGTGTTCACTATAGGGACGTTGATGATGAAGCTGGATCATGACGCACCTCCTTTGTCTCATTTTTTGATAGCCATTCAGTCAGATTGCCGCGAGTTCGCCAACTGGCGACATTGACATGAATCAAGCCAACCCTGGGCGCAGGCAGATGAGTAAACAGATCAAGATGAACCTGTCAGGAAAGCGTGTCTGTTCGATACCTAACAGAGCGACGCTTCGTCTAGTGGATTGCGAAATACCGTGTGCACGCGGGCGGATTCATTCGACACCATCCCGCTTTTGCAGTTGACTGAATAAAGGAACCGATCCGGATTTGCTGACCCGGTGACCCGAGTTGAAGGGGGCGTTATGCCATCCAGAAACCAGACGCTGTTGATCCAGGCACTGACCAACGCCGCCAACGCCATTCTCATTACTGATCCATGTGGAAAAATCGTGTGGGTCAATGCAGCGATGAGCACGCTCAGTGGCTTCAGTGAGGCCGAATTGATCGGCGCTTCGCCACGGCTCTTGAGCTCACGCCAGCAGGACCGGTTGTTCTATCTGAATATGTGGGAAACCATACTGGCTGGCAAACCTTGGCAAGGTGAACTGGTTGAACAGAAAAAAGATGGCAGCCTCTATTCGGTGAATCAGGTCATTACGCCACTGGTTGATGCATCGGGGCAGGTCACTCACTTTGTGGCCATTCAGCATGAAATTGCACCGCAGCCACCAGAACACGCACAAATGCGGTGGCTGGCCTATCACGACCCCCTTACCGGCTTGCCCAACCGGGTCCTTTTCTTTGAGCTTTTCAACCAGGCAATTCAGTTTGCCGCTCAGCAGGGCAACAAGTTGACCGTGATGTTGCTCGACCTTGACCATTTCAAAGCGGTCAACGACACGTATGGCCATGAGGTGGGCGACCGGCTACTTGCTGCGGTCGGCGAGCGCCTGAACAGTGCAGTGCGCAAGACCGATGTGGTGGCCCGCTTGAGTGGCGATGAATTCACGATCCTCGTCACCAACCTTGACGAAAGTGGGGATGCAGAACCCATAGCCAGCCAGGTGATTGCGACGTTTCAATCCCCTTTCATGATTGGGGGCAGAGCCATTGCCATGCACGTGAGTCTCGGTGCCAGTCAGTTTCCGCAGGATGGTGAAAGCGCAGAAGACCTGCTGCGCAAAGCAGATGAAGCCATGTATCGGGCTAAAGCGGCAGGACGGAACACCTATATGTTCTGGTCCCGCATGGTGTGATGCTCCACTGGAGCGTTCGCGGGACTCGTCCTGGTGTCTGGATCAGGGGCAAACGAGCACCGGAATTTCGGCGTGGATTGCCAGTTGCTTCCAGGGAACGCCCTGGATTCTGGTCTTGAAATCGTCTTCGTTCTGTTTGCCGGTAACAAGTAAATCAAACTGATTCAGGCGGGCAAAATCGAGCAAGGTATCAACCAGATCGCCTGACGCAACGACATGCAAATCCAGCGGCACCCCCAACTTAAGCGCAGCTTGCCGCAAAGGCGCCAAGGTGGGCCCAAGCTGTTGTCTGACGGCGGTTTCGAAGTCGGTACCTGCTGGTGCAGTCAGGCTACATATTTGTGGTCGAACGACGAGCAGCATGACCTCGGCCCGCGCTGCGCTGGCCAGTTCAAGAACCAACGACAGCGCGTGACCGGAGAGATGGTTGGTGTCAAAGTCGACCAGGATTTTCGTGATCATGCTTGGCTCTCAAGCGACCTCGCTCTGGAACCACGGGGTCAAACGACGCTTTCCTCTGTATGCATGGTCAAATTGTCCACCACGCTTTGTACGCCGGGTGAATTCCATACCGAGTCACGAACCGCCTGACGCTCCGTCCAGTCATGAACGCAACCGGTCAAAGTGACTTCCGCCCCTTCCACGCTCACCTCGATGCCAGAGGCATCGATACCTGCGACACGTTGCAAAGCGGCTTCGATATCTTCCCGAACCACCCGCATGTTCACGGGTGGCGTAATGGCGATATGGTCGCTCACCCCGGTCACGCCGGAGATGTAACGAACAAGCGATAATGCGGCACGACGCTGGTAATCCCAATGAAGTGTCCCACTCAAGGTAACCCAGCCTTTCTCCAGCATCACTTTCAATGCGTCGTGGGGCAGCACCGACATCCAGCGCAACCCGTTTTCTATGCTTCTGGCGATGTCGGCATCCCGGTGCAGGCTCAGGGCTGGCAGACAGACCTCCAACTCAACAGCCACTGCTTTGACACCGTCGACTCTTAAAGCTGCTTTTTCAGCGGCCCATTTTTCTGCATAGGTATCTACCCGGCCGGCAAGCGTAACGATCCCGTCCTCTACCTCTACGCCAATATGCGCTGCATTGACAGCGGACTCCCACAAGAGCTCCGCAAGTACGTCTCGCTGTAATCTGGCATCACGGTTCATGATAGGTCTCCAAGGCGATGTTCCGGCACCACTCTGCGCTTCTGTACAAGACACTTCCGTGCGTTACCACACACTCCATTCAAGCCCAGCAGCTGCAGATGGATGAAGCCCCTTGATCACCCGCGTTGTTTCCCGCACCACTGAATTCCAGAGCCGTCAGAATAGATTGCAAGTATTTGTTTTACATCAATAAGCATCTCAATTTTTATCATTCCATCAGCATTTTTTGGCTTGCTCGCGCGTAGACTTTTTAGTAACAAACGACGCTCGGCAGCAGGTCAGCGCCGGCCCTCATTGGAGCTTCATGATGGCAACCAGGACCACACCTCTACAGAATCACTTGCTGGCTTCGCTACCCGAGACGGAGCTGCAACGATGGTCGTCCCGACTTGAATGGTGCTGGCTGGATGCGGGTGATGTGCTGTATGAGGCGGGCTCGAGAATCAGCCACGCCTACTTTCCCACCACCGCGATTATTTCGCTGGTTCATCTCACCGAGAACGGAGACTCAACGGAAATTGCAGTGGTCGGGAACGACGGCATCGTCGGCATTTCGCTCTTCATGGGTGGCAATTCGACCTCCAGCAGTGCCACGGTCCAGAGTGCGGGCGAGACGTTTCGCATCAGAGCTTCCACCATCAAGGAAGAATTCGGCCGGGCGCCGTTTTCACAATTGATGCTGCGTTACACGCATGCGCTGATCACGCAGATGTCGCAGATGGCCGTGTGCAATCGCCACCACACGCTGGAACAACAACTTTGCCGGTGGCTCTTGCTGACCCTGGATCGCTGCGAAGGCAATGACATTGCATCAACCCAGGAACTCATCGCCAACATGCTGGGCGTGCGGCGCGAAGGCGTCACCCTGTGTGCACTGAAGCTGCAACAGGATGGGTTGATCCGTTATTCACGCGGCCGGATCACCGTACTGGATCGCAAAGGGCTGGAGCAGCGCGCCTGCGAGTGCTACGCCACGGTGGAAAAAGAGTACGAGCGCTTGCTCGCCGGCAGTGAGCAATCCTGAACACTGATTGTCGGAGGTTCCCATGTCTACCACTACTGTGTATCGCATCCGCTTCTGGGACATCAACACCAACAAGTTCGTGCTGTCTGAAGGCATGGTTACCGAAGCCGCAGCGGCAGCAGCCAGGCAGGAAATCGACAAGCACACGGCCCTGTTGGTCGACAGTACCGACGTTTATTCGGGCCATTACCAACCTGGTGGGTTTGATTACGCAACCAGGCACAAAGATGACCGGGGCTTGCTGCGCTGGCTAAGGCATTCAAGGTCATTGAACAGGGTCTAAGTCATACCTCGCCACACGGTGGAGGAAGCGATCATGCAATCGAATGTAGGCACTACGGACAGGGTGGTCCGGGTTCTTCTCGGCGCGGCAATGATTGGCGCCAGTGTGCTTGGTGCAAGCATTTTCTGGGGTTTGCTGGGTGTTGTTCTGCTGGGAACGGGCATTTTCCGGTTCTGCCCCGCGTATATCCCGCTCGGCCTCAATACCTGCAAACACAGACGATGATGCGGCTCGACCCTTGATTCGTGCCGTCATGCATTTCGTCGTGCCGGGCGCCGTTGAGTCGCATCATGTTCTCCAGGATGTTTTGTCATGAAGATGATCTTTCCCTGGCAAGGGCCACGAGACCCCGTGTCTCTTGATCAGATCGGCCAGATACCCGGCATTCACGGGATCGGCAGCAGCTTGCCGCAGATCGCCACGGGCGATATCTGGCCCGTGGCCGATATCCTCGAACTGCAAGCGCATGCGGATCAGCACGACCTTTCCTTCGAGGTTGTCGAGAACCTGCCAGTCCATGATGACATCAAGCTGGGACGTGGAACCCGCTCCGACCTGATTGACCGCTTTATCACTTCGCTGGCCCATCTGGCGCGATGCGGCATCAAAGTGGTCGGCTACAACTTCACGCCACTGTCTGAATGGCACCCCGCCGTGCATTGCCACGGCGTACATGATCTTGGGGCGAACGCGCGCTGTGAGCGGTGTTCTGCCAGCCGGAGTGAGTCTGAAATTGCCGCTAGTTCTGCCAGTGCACCGGCCGCGCTGATGTGGGCGCAACGTGAGTCATTCAAGCAGGCGTGGCACACCGTCAATCATGTGGCGTTGCACCGCAATCTGATGTTCTTCCTGCAGCGGGTGGTGCCAGCAGCAGAGGCGCTGGGTATCAAACTGGCCCTGTACGCTGACGCATCCGAGTTTATCCGCCCCGGCGTCCCGCTTGCACTGTCGAGCCCCGAGGAACTCCTGGGGGCCGTCACCATGGTTCAAAGCCCGGCCAACGGCCTGGCTTTGCGATGCGGCGGGCCCGCAGCGTTGTTGCCGCATGATCTCGTAGACCTCGTGCGGGAGTTCGGGACACGCCAGCGCATTCACTACCTACACCTGGGTCAGCCACTCCTGGCCCAGCCCGGTGGCGCTGATCCGGCAGCAGTCCGGCACACCTCATGGTCTGACATGGGCTGCGTACTGCAAGCGTGTCGGGCAGTTAAATATCAAGGGTTTGTCCGCCCCGGTTATGGCGCGGTCAGTCA
>JASLES010000126.1 GCA_030151005.1 Silvimonas sp. | reverse complement strand
GTGGCCTGAGTACTTGGGCTGGAAACCGGCCGATCGGCCGTTTCAATACGCAACTGGGCGCGATCAAACGTCACCGAGTCATACGTCACCTGACCGGGCTCACCCTGGTAAGAGCGGCCTTTGCCCAGCCATAACCAGCGCTCGCCATTGGCGTCGAGGAACATGCCGCCTTTTTCCGCCATGATGATCGAGATGTTTTTGTCTTTTTTCATCTGAACAAACACGTTATTGCCGGCGTTGGTCTGATTGGTGAAGTTCTCGACAAAATAAACCCGATCGGCCGAGGGTGACTCGCGAAAGACCCCTGGCGCGACCTGGGTGACTTCCTGGCGGGACATGGATTTCTCGCGGAACTCGTTGCCCTTTTTCAGCGCCCACGGCGATACCACGAGAGAGAGCACGGCAATGAGCACGACCACCGGCAGGGAGAACTCCAGCACCGGGGCAATGAAATTGCGGATAGATCGGCCACTGGCAAACCAGATCACCATTTCGTTGTCGCGCCAAAGCCGCGTCATGGCCGCGAGCACGGACACAAACAGCATCAGTGACATCAGAATGGGCAGGTAGCGCACTGCCGCAAAGCCCATCATGGCCCATACGGCAGAGGAAGCCAGCGCGCCGATGGCAGCCTGGCCCAGCAAGCGCACGACCTGGGTGGTCATGACCAGCAGTAGCAGCACGGAGAAAACCGCCATGGCTACCCAAGTCATTTCCTGTATCAGGGTCTTGCGAAAAAGCATGCGTTTTTGACTTATAAGGGGGGACAGGAAATAATCACGCGAGCCTTGAGCGAACAAACCGCGCTCTGGTCATGCATTCTGCATGCAAATGCGGTTGTTCACCAACAAACTCAAGCCCCAAAAGGGCTCGCACTAACAATAGATAAGTTGCACACATCAGCGCAACGGAGGCCAGCAACATGGAATATAACATTAATCTCACCCCCCCCGAAAAAGACACCGCCCAAACGCTGGTTTTGCCAGTCACCGGCAAGAAACTGGCGAGCGGTCTCTCCAAACTCGACAGCGCCGCAGGCGGCGTGCTTTCGGCCCTGGTTGCCGCGGGTGAAGTGGGCGAGAAACCGGGCAGCATTGCCAGCACTCATGCCACTATCGACGGCCAGTTGCGCCGTGTGATTCTGGTACAGACCGGCGAGAACCCGGATCAGGCTGCTTTCCGTAGCGCTGCCAGCGCAGCCGCCAAAGCCACTGCCACCGGCAAAGGCACCAGCGCGGGCAACCATTTGCTGCTGGCCGCAGGTAAAGCACTGGATATCCAGACTGCTGCTGCCGTCATCGCCCAGGCATCGGTTTTTGAAGGCTATCGGTTCGATCAGTTCAAATCCAGACCGGAACCTGTGAGCGCTCTCACCGGTGTCTCCATCGCCGTCAGCAAAAAGGGCGATCTGGAAGACGCCCAGGCCGGCGTAAGCCAGGGTCTGGCCATTGGCCATGGCGTGAATTTCACACGGGATCTGGGCAATGCACCGGGCAATGTCTGCACCCCGACCTACCTGGCCGAGCAAGCAATTGCGCTGGGCAAGAGCGCCAAAATCAAGGTCGATGTGCTTGAAGCTGCCGACATGGAAAAACTCGGCATGGGTTCTTTCCTGGCTGTTGCCAAGGGTTCCGTCGAGCCGCCCAAGCTGATTACCCTGGAATACAAGGGTGGCAAGGGTAAGCCCGTGGTGCTGGTGGGCAAGGGCATCACTTTTGACTCTGGCGGCATCTCGCTCAAGCCGGGCGATTCCATGGATGAAATGAAGTACGACATGTGCGGCGCTGCGACCGTGCTGGGTGTCTTCAAAGCCCTGACCGCGCTCAAGCTGCCGATCAATGTCGTGGGTGTGATCGCAACGTGCGAAAACATGCCGGCTGGTAACGCTTACAAGCCGGGCGACATTCTGACCACCATGTCTGGTCAGACTGTCGAAGTGCTGAACACCGATGCCGAAGGCCGTCTGGTTCTGTGCGATGCACTGACTTACGCCGCACGCTTCGAACCAGAAACCATCATTGACATCGCCACATTGACCGGCGCTTGCGTGATTGCACTGGGCCACATCGCCACCGGCCTGTACGCCAACGACGAGAAGCTGGCAGAGCAACTGCTGGATGCCGCGGGCACCACTGGTGACAAAGCCTGGCGCATGCCGCTGTGGGATGACTATCAGGAACAGTTGAAGTCCAACTTTGCCGACATGGCCAATATTGGTGGCCGTCCGGGTGGCTCGATCACCGCCGCCGTATTCCTGTCGCGCTTTGTGAAAGACACCAACTGGGCGCACATGGATATCGCCGGTACGGCATGGAAGTCTGGCGCAGCCAAGGGTGCAACAGGTCGTCCGGTGCCGCTGCTGGTCGAGTTTTTGAGCCAGCGCGCCGCCAAAGCCGCCAAAAAGAAATAAGCCGCAGTTGCGGTACACTGAGGGCCCTCTGAACAAGACTCTTCCGGTTCATCCGGCAAGACTTGCTCAGAGGTTCCCTAACCGGTTGATCCAGAACCCGATTGAGACATGGCCGAAGTCACTTTTTATTTCAATGTGAAAAACCGCGAGCAGGCGTTAGTCCAGCTTGTGGGCAAGGCCGTGGCACAACAACGCGTTGTCTCGGTCCTCGCTGCCAGCGAGGCCGAGGTAGCGCGGCTGGACCGATTACTGTGGGATACCCCGCAGACCGGCTTTTTGCCGCACTGCCGCGCTGCGGACGAGATCGCAGCGCAAACCCCGGTGATACTCGATTGCCGTGCCGATCTGTTACCGCCACGCCAGGTGCTGTTCAACTGGACGGGCGAAGTGATCGTCGACATGGCCGAGCACGACCGGATTATCGAAATCGTCCCGCAGGACGAAGAACAACGACTGGCCGCCCGGGAACGCTGGCGCGGCTGGCAGGCGCGGGGTTTCAAACCCGTTGCCATTGATATGCTTGAGCTGGCCCGCCAGCGCACGAGCGGAGACGCGGCGTGAGCCAGGAAGACGAAAAAAGCCTCAGCCCGCTGTTCACCAAAATGGATGCCCTTCTGGCTCGCCATCGCGGCCCTGGTCACAAGGACAATGAAGTCCTGCCTGTGTTGACCGATATCGCGGAAGAGGAAGAGCCCATTCCGGTGTTGACCGAGATGGCCAGTACCGCGCCGGCCGGTTCTCTAATGTTTGATCCGCACGAGTTTCTTGCGCCGCCGCCCCCTGCCCCGCCCGCGCCCATGCCGGTGGCCGAGTCGCAAAACCGCAAGCAGACGCCTGAATTCCTGGACTTGCCCCTGCTCGATCTGGAGTCCTTGCTGCGCGAGCGCGCGCCCTTTGGCCCATCGCACGAGCTGACCATAGCGCCTTTGGGAGAACAGGAGGAAGCGGCGGAACCGGTCGCAGAGGCAGCAGAACCCCACCCAGTCACCGTCCCCGGCATGGACGACGAAAGCGCGGCGCTGGAACTGGCGCATGCCGCCGAAGAAATTCCGGAGCTGGACACCGGCGAGCCGTCAGTCACACCTGAAGCAGACCAGGACGTTCCCACACTGCATTGGGAAGAAACCGAAGACCCATACCACTTGTATGTGGCCGCCGCCGCAGACACGCCGGAGGCCAGCCCGGTTGAAGAGGTCGCCATCACCGCCGTAGAGGCCGCTGATAACGCGCCGGATTGGTCTACCGTTTCGCCCTGGTGGTCAGACCAGCCAGAAACCTCGGCGGATGCAGAAACTCTGGCGGCTTCGGCCAGCATTGGTTTTGTGGAATCGGCCCCGGAACCTGTTCTGGAAACAATTGAAGAAACTGTTGAAGAACCCGTTGCGGAACCGGACAGTGCAGCACTGGCAGAACAGCCTCAGTCTGCCCCGGCGTTCGTTGCAACCCCTGCGATCGCCTCGGCAGAGACACCCGAGCATGCCATAACGCTAGATTTGCACAGTACGGACGAACCGCCGCTGGAGCTTGATCTGGACGTGTTCCGTGAAGAAGACGCCATTGAAGAAGCACCGGCACCGGGCGTGCATGAGCACATTGGCAATTCTGTGACGGAACTGTCGTTGCCGGCCGGCCCGGGTGGCATGGCCGTTGAAGTCCAGGAGCCAGATCCGGTAGTGGTTGCGCCCGTTGTCACACCGGAACCCGCGCCGGCTGCGTTACTGAGCGAAGATGCCATCATTGAAATGACCGCCAGCGTGGCCGCACATCTGGCCGTGGACATTTCGACGGAAGTGGAACAACTCACACGCCGCCACTTTGCCCACATGATGCAAACCATTTACGGCGAAGCCCTGACCCAGATGATTGATCAGGTAGGCGCGGCACTGGAAGCGCGCCTCGCTCCCCGCATCGACAAACTGGTTAGAGAAGAACTGCAAGCACGCGGGCTGACCACACCACCCGATGAAACTGCGAACCAGCCTTAATCCGTAGCTACACTTAATCCGTAGATACATATAAAAAAACCGCCCATGGTCTGACCAGGGCGGTTTTTTCATAATTACGCAGGCCTAACGGCGCAACCATTTGCGCAATACCTTGGCGATCCGCCAACCGGTTAGCGCCATTGGCAACACCTTGG
>JASLES010000120.1 GCA_030151005.1 Silvimonas sp. | reverse complement strand
AGGCGATGCAATCAACGCACCAACCGGATATTCAACACCATGAACACCATCGCTGCGTCGTCCATTTCAACCCAGCGCGTCAAACAGGTCTGGCATCGGGAAGTCGCCCGTTTCAACGACCTGCATCCGGAATCGTTGCGTCAACACCGGCTGGCCAACCAGCACTTTTTGTACGGCGTGCCATTGCACTGGATGCAAGACTGGCCCAGCCCGTCGCCGCTGTTTCTGAAAGAAGCGCAGGGCGCTCGTGTGAGTTGCGTCGATGGCCTGGAGTACGACGATTTTTGCCTGGGCGATACCGGTGCCATGTTCGGGCACACGCCCGCGCCGTTGTCGGCCATGCTGGCCGAGACCGCACGGACCGGGCTGACGGCCATGTTGCCGTCGGCCAAAACGGTGGCCGTGGGGGAGCGCCTGGCGCAGATGTTTGGTTTGCCTTTCTGGCAACTGGCCACAACGGCCAGTGATGCCAACCGCTTTGTGATCCGCTGGGCGCGGGCAATCACCGGCCGCAGCAAGGTGCTGGTGTTTGATGGCTGTTATCACGGTACGGTAGATGACACCCTGGTTGATCTGGTCAATGGCAAAACCACCGCGCGTGATAGTTTGCTGGGGCAGGTGTACGACCTTACCCAGCATTCGGTCAGTGTGCCGTTTAACGATATTGCCGCAGTACGCCAGGCACTGGCGCAGGGTGATATAGCCCTGGTCCTGACCGAGCCCGCACTCACCAATTGCGGCATGGTGTTGCCGCAACCGGGTTTTCTGGAAGAACTGGCCGCAGCATGCCGCCAGCACGGCACACTGCTGGCGCTGGATGAAACCCATACTTTGTCGACCGCGTGGGGCGGTTATACCCGCGCCTGGGGGCTGAATCCGGATTTCCTGGTGGCGGGCAAAGCCATTGCCGGCGGGATTCCGTGTGCGGTGTACGGATTTACGGCGGAGATCGCACGGGGCATGCGTGCCGCCAAACAGGCCGCCGCGCCGGGGCATTCCGGCATCGGCACCACGCTCTCTGGTAGTCAACTGGCCATGCAGGCCCTGGCTGTAACGCTGGAACAAGTGATTACCCCGGCAGCGTACGAACACGCCATTGGCGTGGCGAATGGTCTGGCGCAAGGGCTGGAAGAAATGATCCACAGCCACGGTTTGCCCTGGAGCGTCACCCGGCTGGGCGCGCGGCTGGAATTGCAATTTTGCACCTGCGCCCCAGTGACGGCTGCGCAGGCGGCTGCGGCCGAAAACGCTGCGCTGACCGCCACCCTGCATCTGGGGCTATTGAACCGTGGCACGCTGCTGACCCCGTTCCACAACATGATGCTGGCAGGGCCCGCCACGGGGCACGGGCAAGTGGCGCGTCTGCTGGCCAATATGGCCGAAATGCTGACTGAACTGGGGGCCTGAGATGACACAAACCGCATCCCGGCTACCCGCGTTGGTGATCCAGTTTGCGCCAGATGACCAACCGGCGTATCTGGGTACCTGGCTTGACCAGATGGGGCAGCCCTGGCAATGCGCCAAAACGGATGAAGGCTTTACCTTGCCCACTTCCGCAGAGGGCTTTGGCGGATTGGCGTTATTGGGTGGCGTAATGGGGGCCAATGACGATCTGCCGGCGCTGCGCCAGGCAGAAGTCCTGGTGCGTGATGCCTTTGCCAGAGGGATTCCGGTGATCGGGCATTGTCTGGGCGGGCAGTTGATGGCGCGGGCACTTGGGGCCCCCATCACGCGTGGCGCGAGTCCGGAAATCGGCTGGACGCCATTGACGATCAACGATCAGCCGTTGGCCCAATACTGGTTTGGCGAGCATGCCGGCGCGACCGTCATGCAATGGCACTACGATACGTTTGCCACGCCAGCGGAGGGCACCCGGCTGGCGTTCAGTGAAGGGTGTGCCAATCAGGCTTTTGCCGTGGGTGAACTCCACTTGGGCATGCAGTTTCATATTGAAGTCGACGCCGCCAAAATTGGCGGTTGGTTGCATACCAGCGCGCACGAGATTGAAGCCATCACGGACGAGCCCTGGGTGCAGAACGTGGCGGATATAGAGGCGTCTACCCGCGCGCAGATCACGGCCAGCCAGGCGCTGGCCCAACATATTTATCAACGCTGGTTGAGCCGCTTCGCTAAACCAGGCGTTTAGTGCTGCTGTGAAGCGGAGACCGGAGCCCACGCGCTGCGGACCGCTTGTGGCAACACACTGAACACCCGGTTTCCCGGCTTGAATGCGCTTGTCCCGGCAGTTTTAGAGGACGACACACGATGTCTGATTATGGTTTTGCTTATTTGTCTTCCACCACCTTCATGGGCGTGCCGCGCCTTGCGGATGCGCCAGAGCGCCCGCTGGGGATTGCCGGCGTGGCTTATGACGGTGCCGTTACCAATCGACCCGGTGCGCGTTTTGGCCCGGAAGCCATCCGCCGCGCCAGCCTGATGCTGTGCGATGGCATCCATCCGCATTTCGATACCAGCCCGCTGGATTTGCTGGCCGACGCCGGTGACTTGCGCACGCCCAACACCAGCATCGACACCATGCGCGCTGCGCTGCAACCGCAAGTGGAAAACCTGATCGCCCAACGCCGCATGTGCTGGCTGGGCGGGGATCACTCCATTACCTTGCCGCTCTTGCGTGCTTACCGTAAACATTACGGCCGTCCGCTGGCCTTGCTGCATTTTGATGCGCATTGCGACACCTGGGTTGATCACTTTGGCGAGCCTTCCGGGCACGGTACCTGGGTGTACGAGGCCATTACGGAAGGGTTGGTCGATCCCAAGGCCACCGTGCAGGTCGGCATTCGTTCGGCCGGCGTGCGTGAGGCGCGGGAATACGTCAACGACATGGGCGGCAAGGTCTGGACCTCCCGCATGTTGCGTGGCCTGGAAAAACCGGCCGAACTGCAACCGGTGATTGACGACATCCGCCGCCGCGTTGCGGCGCAAGGCAATCTGCCGCTCTATCTGTCGTGTGATATCGATTGCCTTGACCCGGCCTTTGCGCCCGGTACCGGCACGCCAGAACCCGGTGGTCTGACCTCCAATCAGGTGCTGACCCTGATTGAAGAATTGGCCGATCTGGACTGGGCCGGCATGGATTGCGTAGAAGTCGCCCCGGCGTATGACCATGCTGAATTGACTGTGAACATGGCCGCCAACATCACTTGGGCATGGCTGTCGGGCCAGAGTGCCCGGCTGCTGCGCGGCTAATCCCCCGTCATCCTCACTTACCTTGCGCTGCCAGCCTGAACGGGTTGGCGGCGCGCTGACCCCAAAGGCCACAGATGAACCTGCGCGAATCCGCCATGGTGCAGCACTCCTGGTACGAAGCCAGCGTCAAGCGCGAGCCGGATGACCCGCCGTTGCAAGGCAGTATTGAGGCAGATGTCTGCGTTATTGGCGCAGGTTATTCGGGCCTCTCTGCAGCACTGGAACTGCGCCAGCGCGGATTCTCTGTCGTGGTGCTGGAAGCCGAGCGCGTGGGGTGGGGCGCATCTGGCCGCAATGGTGGTCAGGTGCTGGTGGGCTTTGCCAAAGATGAACCGGTGGTGCGGCAACTGGGGGCCGCGGATGCACGCCGGGCGTGGGATATCTCGGTCGAGGGTGTGCACCTTTTGCATCAGCGCGTGGCGCAATACGACATTGCGTGTGATCTGGTCAAAGGTTACTTGCACGTGGCAACCAGCACCCGCAAGGCCGATGACCTGGATGACTGGGTAGGGTCTTTGCAAAAGGATTTTGGCTACCACGCCATCCGCGCCATTCCCCGGGCCGAGGTGCCCGGCTGGATTGCCAGCCCGCGTTATGTCGGGGCCGCGCACGATGCGTTGTCCGGCCACGTTCATCCGCTGAAGTATTGTCTTGGCCTGGCGCGTGCGGCGCGAGCGGCTGGCGTAGCGATTCACGCGCACAGCCGGGTGAACCGCATTGTGCGCGGCGCCAACCCGGTGGTTCATACCGACCAGGGCCAGGTGCGCTGCCGCTTTGTGGTGGCCGCCGGGAACGCCTGGCTGGGTGATTTGCTGCCCAAAGTCACCGCCCGCATCATGCCGGTACGCTCATTCATTGTGGCTACAGAACCCTTGCCAGAGTCGATCGTGACGCACCTGATCCGCAATCGTTGTGCGGTGTGCGATACCAATTTCATGATCGATTACTTCCGCTTTTCTGCGGATAACCGCATGTTGTTTGGCGGCCGCATCAGCAATGGCAAGGCGGACCCGCAGGCGTTGATCCCGCAAATGCAGCAACGCCTGGGCGATGTGTTTGAGCCGCTGGCACGTGCCAAAATCGAATATGCCTGGGGCGGGTTTGTGGATGTCAGCATGAATCGTGCACCGGATTTTGGCCGGGTGGATGAGAACTTCTATTACTTGCAGGGGTTCTCGGGTCACGGCGTGGCACTGACGGGGATTGCCGGGCAGATGGTGGCTGACGCTATTGCCGGGCAGGCATCCCGGTTTGATTTGTTTACGCGGCTGAAACATTTTCCGTACCCCGGCGGGGCGGCGATGCATGGGACGTGGTTACGGTTGGGGGTTTGGTATCACCAGCTGAAAGAGATGGTTTAGCCTGGTTGTTAGCACCTTGCGGTGCGGTTGTTTACAACCCGGCTGTGGCCGGAGCACGTTACTTTTCTTTGCTTCGCCAAAGAAAAGTAACCAAAAGAAAGGCGACCCTGCGACAGCGCCCTTCGGGTTCCCTGCGCTTCTCGTGAGTGCCGGCTGGCTCCAGGGAACTCGGGCTAAAGCCCTCAAACACCCTTAC
>JASLES010000110.1 GCA_030151005.1 Silvimonas sp. | reverse complement strand
GGCAAAACCCGGAGAGCAGACTGTGTTGTCGTTGGGGTTGCTTTTGACGTTCTCCCCCTGTCGAGGACTTTTCCGATTGAGGGAGGGAGACCCTGGGCTCCCGACTGATTGAGGGAAGCCCGGAGGGCAAAAGTCCGGGGGTCGCCTTTTCTTTGGGTACTTTCTTTTGGCGACCCAAAAGAAAGTACCGTGCTCCGGGCACCCCCGGTATGTAAAGCAACTGCGCCGCAGGCGCTAACAAGGTGTTCAAGGATTTTCGGCTGCGTTCAGCAAAGGCCACCCCTGGTGGCCGACTGGATTCCCGCCTCAGTGGGGGCCCGCCGAGGGGAATGACGAGTCAGTGAAGAACGAAGTTCATCAACATTGCGGACAACGTGGTCCCAAAAGCAGCGAACAGGCAGCCAAATCTGGCAAGTGCGCTGCTTATGAAGCAAGCAAATATCCCGCGCCGCAAGGCGCTAACCTTCCATCAACCAGGAACCCCTCATGCGTGATGTAGACCTGAACCTTCTCTCCATCTTCGACGCCATCATGACCGAGGGCTCTGTCACCAAGGCGGCGCAGCAACTGGCCATGACGCAATCTGCGGTCAGCAACGCCGTTGCCCGCATGCGCGTGGTGTGGAAAGACCCGCTCTTCATCAAGGAAGGTCGCGGCATTCGCCCTACGCCACGCGCGTCCGCCATCTGGCGGGATATCGGCCTGCCGCTGGCCACGATCCGCGAAACCATCAACCCGGCGCCATTCGACCCCGCTACCACGGCGCGGCGTTTTCGTATCGCCGCCACAGACCACATGACCTACCCGCTGTGGCCGCCGCTTCGCAACCTGCTGGAAGCCCGTGCACCGGGGATCGACATCCTGGCTGTGCCAATCCGGGTAAATGGCCTGAAAGACCAGTTCGACGAAAACGAGATTGACCTGGCTGTCGGCGTCAAAGCATTACCAGGCGGCGAATTGCGCCAGCAATGGATGTTCGACACCGGTTTTGTCTGCGCCATGCGCCGCAATCATCCGCTGGCTAATCGGCCGTTATCGCTGGAAAACTTTCTGAGCGCAGATCACCTGCTGGTCTCGCTGTCGGGCGATCCGGTCGGGTTTGTGGATGAGTTGCTGCTGCAAAAGGGCATGCGCCGCCGCGTGGCCATGACGGTGAACAACTTCTATGGCGTGATTGATTTGCTGACCGCCTGCAACCTGATCGCTGTTGTACCGGAAAGCGTAGTGCTGACGCACCCGCGCCGCGCGGAAATCCATGCCACCCCCTTGCCGTTCGAGATGCCGGTGTCGCACGCCCACATGGTCTGGCATAACCGCTGCGAGCGTGATCCGGGGCATCAGTGGTTGCGGCAGACGATCATGGATATCTGCATGCGGGTGTGTGCGTCGTGTGAGAGCCGGTTGTTGCCGGCGACGGCGGGACAGTTGCAGCAGCCGTGGCAGGATCCGATGCCGGCGTTGCTGGAGGAGTAAAAAAGGTGGGCTTGCGAGCCCATCACTTCGTCATTCCGGCCAGGCGCCGAAATCCAGTGGGGCCGGAACGGCCCCGTTCTCTGGCGAGAACCAGCATGTTAGCGCCTGACGGCGCGGCTGTTTTACATGTCGGGGGTTGCCCGACAGCAAGGGGCTTTCTTTTGGATCGCCAAAAGAAAGCCCCCAAAGAAAAACGACCCCTGTGACAGCGCCCTTCGGGTTCCCTGCGCTTCTCGCAAGGCGCGGCTGGCTGCGGGAACTCGGGCTGCGCCCTCAAACACCCCTCCGCCGAAACCCCGCGCCTTGCTGCGATGCTCGGCGCTGCCAAAGGGGAGGCAAGTCAAAAGCAACCCCAAGGGCAACTCCAAAAACAACCCCAACCCCGCAAATCGTCTGTGGGCATGAACGGGGTGTTTGTGTCCCACTATCTCGTCATTCCTGCGGAAGCAGGAATCCAGCAGGCCGCCAGGGGCGGCCCATGCAAACAGATTTGCGATGCCTGCCGTCAAACTGCCCTGGTAAACCAAAGCAAAGATCCGGGAACAGGCCCCGGATCCCCCCTCAACGCGGCACCAGCACCGCCTTCGGTTCCAGAAACGCTTCCATCCCGTTCTTGCCGTATTCCCGGCCAATGCCGGACTGTTTGAACCCGCCAAACGGTGCCGCTGGTTCGTGCGGGGCGCCGTTGATGGCCACGCGGCCGGCTTCCAGTTGGTTGGCCACGCGTTGCGCACGCGCCACGTCAGACGACAACACGTAGGCCTGCAGGCCATACAACGTGTCGTTGGCAATGCGGATGGCGTCTTCCTCGGTCTGGTAAGTGATGATGGAGAGCACCGGCCCAAAAATTTCTTCGCGAGCAATGGTCATGTCGTTATGCACATCTGCAAACACGGTCGGGCGGACAAACCAGCCGTCGCCGGTGCCTTGAGGGCGGCCTTCGCCGCCGGTCAGCAGCGTCGCGCCTTCTTCCTGGCCCAGCCGGATGTAGCGCTGCACGCGTTCCCATTGTTTCTGGCTCACCATCGGGCCGATCTGCGTTTGCGGGTCTTGCGGGTCTCCGCTCTGGATGTTGGCTACGGCGGTTTTTACGCGGTCGGCAAAGTCGGCGGCCATGTGCTCTGGCACCAGAATGCGCGTGCCGGCAATGCAGGCCTGGCCGCTGTTGGTAAAGCCCGCTTGCAACGCTTGATCAACGGCGACGTTCAGATCGGCGTCGTCCAGCACCACCACGGGTGATTTGCCGCCCAGTTCCAGCGTAATGCGTTTGAAGGTTTCGGCCCCGGCTTTCAGGATGCCTTTACCCACCGCGCTGGACCCGGTGAACGACACTTTGGCGATGTCCGGATGGCTGCTCAGCACCGCGCCCACCACCTCGCCCCGGCCGGTCACAATGTTTACCACCCCCGGCGGGATATCTGCCGCGTTGAGTGCTTCCATCACAATCTGCGTCTGCATGGCGCTCATTTCGCTGGGTTTGACCACAGCGGTGCAACCGGCAGCCAGCGCGGCGGCCAGCTTGCCGCAGATAAACCCGGCGTTACTGTTCCACGGCGTGATCAGACCTGCCACGCCCAGCGGAGTCATGATTACATCGGCCGTACCGGCACGATAGGTGAAGTTGTAGTTTTCCAGTACGTTGGCGGCATCTTCCAGTACGTTGACGGCGTGATGGGCCATCCATCCTGCGCGGGATATCGGTGCGCCATATTCGGTGACCAGTGCGTCGGTCAGGTCATCGACGCGGGCGCGGACCTGGGCGGCCATGCGGCGCAACAGGGCAATGCGGCTTTCTTTGCTGCTGCGGCTAAAGGCAGGGAAGGCACGCTTGGCG
>JASLES010000507.1 GCA_030151005.1 Silvimonas sp. | reverse complement strand
CATCACCAGTTGTATCTGGTCATCTGCGAGCTGTTCACAAAGTAGTAATCACCCACAAACACGTACTGCTGATTCTTGTCGAGCAAGTCTTTGGGCGGTGGTGGCAAGGGCACGGATCGTTCCAGGATCAGCTTGCACTTGGGGCCAAGCGCGGCCGGGCCGTCGACGTCTAGCACCTTGATATCAAAGGTTTTGCCATCTGCACTCAGCGCACCACGGAAATGGACACGGCCAAACATCGGGTTGTCGTGTTCGTCATGCGGGAAATTCATCTGGCCCACACGTTCCACCTTGCGCTTGATCGCGTCAAACCACCAGCCGTACTGGAAGCGCTTGACCGGGTCGTTGGTCTGGGCGGTTTGCGCATCCAGTTCAGGGCCGGCGTCGTCCTGGTTTTGCTGCTGCGCTGGCAGATCAGACAGGTGATGCAGCAACTGGCCTGGCTTGGGTGGCGGCCCGGAACGGCGGTTGAGCGCGTCATCCAGCCCGCCACCCATGGTGATTTCACGCGGCGGGGTTTGATCCGGTGCGGTTTTGGGGGCAGGGGCAGAGGCCGCACGCGGCGCTTCTTTACGACGTGGCTTGGGCGGCGGTGCTACGTAATCCGGTTTTTCTGTGGCCGGCACAGTGCGCGTGAGCACGGGCGGCTGCTTTTGCACCTCGGCCTGCGCCACTTTGGGCGTGGGGCGTGGCAAGAGCTGCATCTGGAACGGGGCCTCTTGTTTGGCGGCAGCGGCGTTCACTTGCTTGGGCGGGATTTTCGGGATCAGCAATACCGAGACATGCAGCAAGATGGCCAGCAAAAAGGCCAATGCCAGCACATCAAGGTTGATGGTCAGAATGCCGTCTTTATATGAGAGGTACTTGACTGACAAGAATCTTCAACTTGAACAAAAGTTAATCCCCGCCCCATTCACGGGGAACCCGCAGCGCCCGTGCAGCCTCTTGGGCTGCTGGCAAGCCGCACAGTTTTACCCTGAGGCGCGGCTACAATCAAACAGTTTATGTATCGGCCATGTAGCCGGACGATCACGGCGGTGGGCGTGCCGCTACCGCGTGTAACGCGGCACAGTTGTAGTCCGACGACAGACCAGGGGTTTTCTTTTATCGGCGCGGCCTGATCAACGGCTCCACACCATCTGGTCTTTCTGGAAATTGGCATACATCAGCAACAGGATTTGCCCGTTTTCGTCCCAGATATCTTTACTGGCCGGCCCGAACGGTGCAGCACGCCGCACGAGCAGCAAAACGGCGTCGTCCAGTTCCGGGTTACCAGAAGACATGATGACTTCACTCTCGGCCAGCGAACCATCCCGCCCGTTGACCAGCAGGCGTAAACGCACGCGGCCATACATGGCATCGCCATTGCTGTTGCGCGGGAAGCTCATTTTGCCGTACTGCTCAATGCGCCGGCGAACTTGCGAGCCTTCCCAGAAGTTGTAGATGGCCCGCGTGACCGAATCACGCTGCGCACGCACGTAGCCTTCTTCCTGCGGGTTCTTGCTGCCAGCAGGCGGGCGCATGACCGGCATGTTGATTGATGGCAAACGCAGATCCAGCGGCGGTTTCACCACCTGCCCCGGCCCGTTGCCATTGCCGTTGGCGCTGGTATTACTCTTGCTGCCCGCTCCGCTGGTGTTCTTGCCAGCACTCACACCACTACCCGCATTCTGGCCTGGCGGCAGTGCGCTCTTGCCGCCTTGATTACCGCTCAGGCCCGTAGCCGGGAGCGGAATGATCGGCGGATTGAGTGCCGGCACCGCCGTGGGTACCGGCGTCACCGGTACCACTGGCGCAGGGGCATGAGTCGGCACGACGGTTGGTACAGCGGTCGGCGCAACGGTCGGGATGGCAGTCGGCGTAGCGGTGGGCAGCGGCGTCGGCCGCGCGGTAGGCGCGGGTGCCGGTGTCGCGGTCGGCACTATGGTCGGAACCGCTGTCGGCACCGGTGTTGGGTGTGGTGTTGCAACCGGTGTTGGCAGTGGGGTTGCGACGGGTGTGGGTGCCAGCGTGGGGCTTGGGGTCGGCGTTGGCGCAGCCGTCGGCGTCGGATGCGGTGTCGGTGTCGGTGTCGGCGTTGGGGTGGGTGTCACCACAGGCGTTGGCACAGGCGTCGCGACCGGCGTGGGTGTCGGTGTGGGCGGCAATGTCGGGATTGGTGTGGGGAACGGCGTCGGTTCCGGTGTTACTTCAGGCGCCGGGGTCGGGGTGGCGGCGGGTGCGGAAGCCGGCGTCACCGCAGAGGCTTTGGCGTGATGCACGCGATGCCGCCCAACCTGCGCAACGGGCGGCGGGGCAACCACGGGTTTTTCCTGGGCGCGCGTCGGCACGCTGATGACGGATTGGGCATCGGCCTCTTCCGGCGCGGCTTCGCCTTGCGGGTTCGGCGTTTCAACCTGGGGTGGCGGGGTGACTTCAACTGGCGGTAGCGGCGCCGGTTGCAATTGCACCTGCAATGGCATGATGCTGGCAAAAAAGCGGGCACCGCCGCCCGAGAACGTAAACGGGATCAGCAAGGTTGCCAGATGCAACAGGACAGACAGTACCAGTGCAAACCAGGTCAGCCGCCGCTGTGATCTCAATTGGTCCTCGCTGTGTCAAGCCGGGGCTCGGGCCGGCTCCCGTTGCGGTTGTTTATAGTGGATTGATACAGGATGTAGAAAGGTACACTAGTCTGGCATTTTGCGCGCGCCTGACGCGCCTTTGGCAACCTGGAGTTTACCCATGAACAAGGCAGACGAAACCGCAATCCGCAACTTGTGCGCGCGCTGGCTCAGTGCTACCGCTGCGGGCGATCACGCCGCCGTGCTTGAGCTGATGGTCGATGACGTTGTATTCATCACACCGGGTAGGCCGCCCATGGTGGGCAAAGCGGCGTTTGCGGCCTTGCAGCCGCCCCCGGATGCCGGCATCCGGATCGAGGCCACGCAGGACATTGCCGAAGTGGTGATCTGTGCCGATCTGGCTTTCAGCCGCAGCCATTTGCAAGTGACTGTCACCAGCCCGCAACTGGCGCAAGCGGTGACACGCACCGGCCATACACTCACCGTGTATCAACGCCAGGCCGACGGCAACTGGCGCGTGTTGCGTGACGCCAACACGCTGCTGCTGGATACCCACGACTAAACCCAGGTCCAGACAACAACGCCACCGGCCTGGAGCACGGTGGCGCTGGATAGAACAGGCCTCAGGCCATCACACCCTGATCACGCCAGGTGCTCTGCCAGGAACTCCAGTACACGGCCACGCGCCAGCAGTGCGGCATTCTGGTGGTACATCGGACGGCCCCAGCAGTTGAAGCCGTGGTCTGCGTTTTCATAGATATAGACTTCGGTATCTTCACGATCGCCCAGTTCATCAATCACCGCCTGACGAACTTCTTTGCCGATGTGCGTATCCAGCCCGCCAAAGTGGAACTGCACCGGGGCCTTGAGCTTGGCCGCATCGCCCAGCACGGTGTTGATGGCGCCAGGGTAGTAAGCCACGCCAGCGGCGACATCCGGGCTGTTGGCCGCGGTCAGGAAAGACAAACGCCCGCCCATGCAATAGCCCACGGTAGCGATTTTGCCGGTGACTTCCGGCAGTGCTTTAAGGGTGCTGACTGCGCCGACCAGATCTTTCACCGCAGCGGGTTGATCCAGACCCTGCATCAGGGCATAAGCCTGCTTGGTGCCCGGCTCATCGTAGTTGAGGTCTACACGTGGGGTCTGGCGCCAGAACACATCCGGTGCCAGCACGACAAAACCGTCTGCGGCGTATTGGTCCGCAACTTTGCGGATATGATCGTTCACGCCCCAGATTTCCTGAATCAGCACCAGACCGGGGCCCTTGCCGGTCGGTGGCAGCGAGAGATAGCCGCCAAAGGTTTCACCTGTCGAACTTGTAATATCGATCCAGCGAGAGGTCATGTTGTACTCCATTACGGTGAGGTTCTGAGGGGATGCAACTGCGCTGGCGCAGACATTGGGCCGACCGGTCGGTTTACAAGGGCGCACGCCGCCGTTTTTTTGCCAGCCAGCCATCCAGCGCCCGGCCAAATGATTGCTTGTCTGCCGCAGAGAAACTCGCCGGTCCGCCGGTTTGCACGCCAGAATCACGCAGCCCCTGCATGAAATCACGCATGGATAACCGTTCCGCAATATTGGCCATGCTCAGGGCCTCGCCGCGCGGGTCGATCACATCCGCGCCTTTGGGGATCACCGCTGCGGCCAGCGGGATATCCGCCGTGATCACCAGATCGCCCGCCGCAGCGCGCTCCGCAATTTCGTTATCCGCCACATCAAACCCGGCGGGCACCTGCACCGCGTTGATCCACGGCGATGGCGGCACGCTCAAGAGCTGATTGGCCACCAGCGTCACCTGGATTTGCGCCCGGTCTGCCGCACGGAACAGCATTTCTTTTACCGGTCTGGGGCAAGCGTCCGCATCAACCCAGATACGCGAACCGGTAGCGGGCGGGGTTGGGGAAGAGGTCAAAGATGAAGTCGTCATCGACGGAGCATATAAAATAAAAGGGCGGCCAGCCAGCAGGTTATTCCCTGCCGCAGGCCGCCTTGTCCGTGTCGCGATACAACAATGAAGCGCGTCGGGACGCCTTACGCTGATCCCATATGGGCCAGGTTAATGGCATCCAGCAGTTTGTGGCGGGCGGCTTCAATTTCGCCGTCATCACCAGAATCACACGCTTGCGCCAGGGCGTTATAGGTATCCGCCCAGACCTCCCGGATTTGCGCGTGATGCGTTTCAAACTGCTCGTAGACGTAATCGAGCGCCGCTTCCACGGTGTCGATGGCCTGCCCGCCTGCTTCAGACGTCGTCACTGGTTGTTGCAATCTGGTCATTTCAAAAACCCCCCAGGCATTTGCCATCATTGCTGACCGGCCTATGCAAACGCCCCTGTGTTGTAAGCTCTGACACGGCTGACCGGCGAGCCCTTTTTGTGGTACTGCGCTACACAAACTAATCAGGACATTTGCATGAATCAAGTATCCACCAGCGCCAGACGGCAAACCGCCCGGCCTGCAATCGATACCATTTGTGCAGTGCGACCCTTCTCGCCGGTCAACGCTGGCGTCAGCATTGCGTTTTTCCTGCGTTGCCAGAAGATTTGTGCGTTCGTCGCCTGACAGCGGCAAGGCGCGGATAACCGATCAACGGCGCCCCAGTATGTTGCGCAACGACGACGGGCTACAGTGGTGATACAAAACCAGCGCCTGACGTTCATCTTCAGGTGGCATAGTAAGTAAAGCGACCAATAATGAGGGATGAGACCCCGCCGTCGCTGTCATCACGCGGTTGCGTTTGTGGCCGCAAGCACATTGCATTGAGGATTTTCATGAATACCAGAACCGGTTACATCAAGCGCGTGGGCGTTGTGTTGCTGGCGGTACCTTGCCTTGCGCATGCCGTGCTGGGTGGCGCGCCGACGTCTGCCAGTGCAGCCCAAAGCAAGTTCAAAGCCAGCGTCAAGGCTGGTGCCAGCGTGAGCAGCAACGCGGCGTTTACCGTCAACACGCTGCAAACCAGCCAGGGCAGCACCATTACCGAGTATGTCGGTACCGATGGCAAAGTTTTTGCCGTGAGCTGGCAAGGCCCGCAATTGCCTGATCTGAACGCGCTGCTGGGCAGTTATTTTCCGCAACTGGTCAGCAACAACAGCACGCGTCATGCCGGACATACGGCCAACCTCGTCAATACCACTGATCTGGTGGTGCAGTCAGGTGGCCGGCCACTGGCCTATCACGGCCGGGCCTGGGTGCCCGCCATGCTGCCGGCTGGCGTGACCACGGATCAAATCCAGTAATTCAGGAGCACACAATGCGGTACTTCTTGCTGGCTTGTCTGACCAGCCTTTATTTGCTGCTGGTAGGTTGCAACGGTGCGGCTGATGGCTCGAACCTGATCAACCCGACCTCGACCCCCACCCCGACCTCCACGCCGATAGCCGGCACCAACGTGGCAGCACTGGTCGTGGATAGCGGCCCCGCGGGCGCCAGCGGCGTGGTCAATATTCCTTATGTCACGGTCAAGGTTTGCGTGCCGGGTAGCACCACCTGCGTGACGGTCGATCATGTGCTGGTCGATACCGGCTCTACCGGTTTGCGCCTGATGTCCAGCGCACTGAACGGGCTGGCGCTGCCGGTGCAGAACACCCCGTCTACCGCCAGCATCCCGGGCGTACCCACAGCAGAATGCTACAAGTTTGCGGACGGGTTTATCTGGGGGTCAGTCGCCAAGGCAGATGTCACCATCGGGGGCGAGAGCGCCAGTGGTGTGCAACTGCAGGTCATTGGTGACAGCAACTTCTCCACCGTCCCGACCGGTTGCAGCAGTGGCGGCACCAATGAAGGCACGGTGGCTGATTTTGGCGCTAACGGGGTCATCGGCGTCGCCAATATCGTGCACGATTGCGGTGATACCAATAACGTCTGCGCCACCGTGGCCAATCCGGACTTCTACTATGGTTGCGCCAGCGGCAGCACCTGCCAGGCAACCAGCATGCCATTGGCTAACCAGACAATGAACCCGGTGACCTTGTTTGCCACCGATAACAACGGCGTGATGATTGTCATGCCGGCGGTAGGCTCATCCGGCGCGGCAACAGCAACGGGTTCGCTGGTGTTTGGTATTGGCACACAAAGCAACAACGCGTTGAGCGGCGTAACCCAATACCCAACCAGCATTGTTGGTGACGTGTATATGGGCGTGAATACCGTCAGTGGCATGGGTTTCTTTGATACCGGCTCTAACCTGTATTTCTTGCCCTCTTCCGTGGCGGCGGCTTGCTCGTCAGGGACTAACTCCGCCGGGCCGGACTTCTTCTGCCCGACCAGCACCGTCAATCCCGTCATTGCCATTGCGGGCTACAACAGCAGCATGTCGCCCTCTTCGACCGTCACATTGAGCATTGTCAGTGCCAACACGCTGTTTGCCAGCAACAACAGGGCCTTTAGCAATGTGGGCGGGCCCAATTCCCTGTCTGAAATTGATCTGGGCTTCCCGTTCAACTACGGTCGCAGCTTCTATCTGGGCTTTAACGCCAACACCAACAGTGGCACCAACACCGCCACACCAGGTTATGTGGCGTTCTAGACTCCGCCCTGGCTAATCGCCTCAAAGAAAATGCCGCCCCAAACATCGGGCGGCATTTTTCTTTTGGGCACAGTGGCGTCGATCCCACACTTGTAAGCTGACGACCGTCGCGACTTTCCCGCCGTCCGGGTTGCGCTGCGCCGCCTGACCACTTATGCCGATATAATGGCCTGCCTGTTAACGTTACCGGCCGTGGGCGTCGGTCAGACACGGGTGAAAGCCGCACAACGGTTCGCCAGCAGCACCGGGCGTGACCGTCGAATCAAAGCTTCCAAGGATAAATAAATATGAAGGCGCTGTGGTTGGGCCTCGTGGCCCTGATCTCCCTGTCGGCATTTGCCGCCGAACCAGGTGTAACTGAAACTGAAATCGTACTGGGCCAGTCTGCCGCCCTCTCCGGCCCGGCGGCCGAACTGGGCAAGGGCGTGAACCGTGGCGCCAAGGCTTATTTTGACTATGTGAACGCCCATGGCGGCGTTAACGGTCGCAAGATCAAACTGGTGGCGCTGGATGATGGCTATGAGCCGGATCGGGCCGCTGCCAATACCCAAAAGCTCATCAAGGAACAGCAAGTGTTTGCGCTGTTCGGTTATGTGGGCACCCCAACCTCCAACGCCTCTTTGCCGCTGATCAATCAGAACAGCGTACCGTTCATTGCTCCGTTTACCGGCGCTGACAGCCTGCGCAATCCGCTGAACAAGAACGTCTTCAACGTCCGTGCCGGTTACCGGGATGAAGCCGCCGAAATTGCCGAAGGCATGAAGAAGATGGGCATGTCGACCATCAACATCTTCTACCAGAACGACGCCTACGGTCAGGCCGGCCTGAAAGCCATGCAAGAGGCCTCGCTCAAATACGGCATCAAGATCCAGGCCACCGCCACCGTACAACGTAACAGCGTTGACGTCGCCAAAGCGGTAGATGAACTGGTGGTCAAGAGCCCGGCCAACGCCGTATTTATGGTGACTGCGTATAAATCCAGCGCTGCCTTCATTACCGCTGCACGCAGCCGCAACTATATCGGCCCGTTCTATAACGTGTCGTTTGTGGGTACCGAAGCGCTGGTGCATGAACTCAAGAACGACGGCTCTGGCGTGATCGTCTCCCAAGTGATGCCGACCCCATACAACCCCACCCGCCCGATCACCATTGACTATGTGAAAGCGCTAAGCGCCGCCGGGATTACCGACGTGGATTACCCCAGCCTGGAAGGCTACATTGGCGCACGCGTGCTGGTAGAAGGCCTCAAGCGTGCTGGCAAGGGCCTGACTCGTGAAAAACTGGTCAGCGCACTGGAAGGTCTGGGCGACTACGACCTGGGCGGCTACCG
>JASLES010000376.1 GCA_030151005.1 Silvimonas sp. | reverse complement strand
CTTTCTTTGCTTCGCCACCTCGGCGGCCCCAAAGAAAGTAACCAAAGAAAGGCGACCCCAGCCCTGCGGCCCTCCGGGCTTCCCTCAGTCGGTCGGGAGCCTAAGGTCTCCCTCCACTCCTTCAGCGCTTGGCTTTAACGGGGAGGGAAAATCAAGAGCAACCCCAACGGCAACGGCAACGGCAACGGCAACGGCTCAATATCAAGCCTCAACGCTGCTTCTAGCCCACAAAAAAGCCCGCATCATGCGGGCTTTTTTGTGGGCACAACCTTGCCAATTAATCCTTCACCAAACCACCATCCACCACCAGGTTCTGCCCAGTTACCGCGCGGGACCACGGAGAGAGGAAGAACAGCACGGCATCGGCAAATTCATCCGGCGTGGTGACAGAGCGCAACGGTGTCAGACCGGCGATGATGTCGAACACGGCTTCGGGGGTGGCGGCGCTGGCGTCCGTGGTGCGCAGCAAGCCGCCAGAGAGCATGTTGACGGTAATGCCGTCCGGGCCCAGGTCGTTGGCGGCGGTACGCGTCAGCGACAGCAGCGCGGCCTTGGCGGCGGTGTAATCGTGATACGGCACCACCGGGTTCTGAAAGAGGTTGGTCCCGACGTTCACGACGCGGCCAAAGTGTTGTTCGCGCATGCCAGGCAGGGCGGCCTGGATAGTGTTGAGCGCGCCCTTGATGGCGCCTTGCAGTTGCTGATCAAACCGTGCCCAGGAAATCTCGCCGATTTTAGGGCGGGCATCGCCATCAAACTTGAAGTCCACCAGGGCGTTGTTCACCACGCCGGTGATCGGTTTGCCGGTTTTTTCATGGGCGGTTTTGAACAGTTGCGCAACTTGCGCAGCGTCTGTGATATCAGCCTGAATGGCGATCACGCGTTCGCCCAATTCGGCTGCCAGCGCCTTGGCGGCGTCCGCACTTTGGTAATAGTTAATGACTACACCGGCACCTTCGCGCGCCAGTGCACGGGTGATCGACGCGCCCAGACCGCGTGCGCCGCCGGTCACCAATACCCATTGTTCAGACAGTTTCATGGCTCATCCTTGTGTGGTTTGACCGCTACTTTACGGCAGATCGCCATCCTGGTGACAGTTCAGCGCTACCCCGCGCCGGTTTGCGGGTGCCACCTCACCATGGCAAAGTAAACCTTCATCCGCTTTTGCCTGGTTCACCATGTCCGCCACCACCAGCCCAACCATCGACCCCACGCGTTGCCCAGCCTGTGGCGCGCCCAATCTGTGCGCCGTCGCCCGGGGCGAAGATCCGGCAACGTGCTGGTGCATGGTGGTCAAGCCAGATGATGCTGCGCCACTTCAACCAGCCGGGGCCGACCCTCAAGCCTGTTTGTGCCCGCGTTGCCTGACCGGAGGTTGATATACCGGCTGCAGGCTCTGGTCATGCCGTGGTCTCGCCCCTATCTAAAGTGGATGTCTTCACCAAGGTAAGTGCCATGATCGACCTGTATTACTGGACTACGCCCAACGGCCACAAGATCACTATTTTCCTGGAAGAAACCGGGCTGCCGTATACGCTGCATCCGGTGCATATCGGCAAGGGCGAGCAATTTGCGCCAGATTTTCTGCGCATTGCACCCAATAACCGTATTCCGGCCATTGTCGATCAACACCCTGCAGACGGCGGCGCAGCACTCTCTTTGTTTGAGTCCGGGGCGATCCTGGAATACCTGGCGGATAAAACCGGCCAGTTCCTGCCGCAGAGTGATCTGCGCGCCCGCTTTACCACACTGCAATGGTTGTACTGGCAAATGGGCGGCGTGGGCCCCATGGCCGGACAGAATCACCATTTCAACCGCTACGCGCCAGAGCCGATCCCGTACGCCATCAACCGTTATGTCAAAGAAACCGCCCGACTGTATGGCGTGCTGGATAAACAACTGGCGGCCAACGAATGGGTGGCCGGTGCGGATTATTCCATCGCCGATATGGCCATCTACCCTTGGGCCAAACTTTGGGAAGGCCAGCAACAGCGTATTGAAGACTTCCCGCACATGGCACGCTGGCTGGAGCGCATTGCCGCGCGCCCGGCGGTGCAACGCGCTTACGCCCTGGTAGACCAGATCAACACCGACCCCAAGGCGCTGATGACGGCAGAGGCACGCAAGCTGTTGTTTGGCATTGAGGCCAACAACCCGCCTGCGGACTAACCCACGGGCGCCAGATTGTCCGCCAGCCACGCCAGGCCGGCATCATCCGGGTGGTGATGCCGGTAACGCTGAAATTGCGCAGCAATGATCAACAGCCGGTCTGCAAACGTCGGCATGGCTGTGGGGTTAAGCCAGGGCTGGCTGAAAGCTTCGGTATCCGAGCGCTGGAACTCGGCGCCAATCGAAATACGCGGTGGCACGTCACGCGGGGCACTGTGAGAACCCCAATGCAGCACCGCCTGGTTCCAGCCCAGCATGCTGCCCGCTGGCGCAGGCAAGGCACGGATATCATTAAGCTGGTACTGCATGACCATCTCGTCGGCCGTGTTGTAGGTGGGGTCTCGATCGGCCGGTACCAGATACATGCAGCCATTGAGTGGCGTGGCATCCGACAGCGGTAGCCAGATGTTCAGAATGCGCGGGCGACCGTCTTCAAACAGAGAAATCCGCCCCCGGTCCCGATGAGGCTTCCAGCCGTGTTCATTCTGGGCCGGGTCGATATGCCAGGCCCACATATTGGGCAGCGTTACGTAATCGTCACCCAGAATACGCGCCAGCAAGGGCCGCATCTTCACGTAGACCAGCCAGAACTCGTCATAGACAAAACCCAGCACCGGCGGAATCTGCATTTGCCGCAAGGTGTGGATCAGCGCGCCCATCCGGGCAATGGGCAACTGCCAATCTACCGGGTCGGTCTGGAAATACCCTTCCCGGATGGTGCGCTCATTCAACGTGGCAAGCTGGGCCTCATCGAAGCTGAGCGCCGCTTGCGCTTGCCAGAAGTCCGCATCACCCACATGCAACTCTGGCGCCAGTTGTTGCCAGAAGCCAGGGTCCCGCAGGCGCTCGACGGCAAAACCACCATAAAAAGATTGCTGATTCATCTTGGCTTGTCTCGCCCGGTCATTGCGGCCAGGCATGGTTACGTTCAGGGCTGGCGCGTGGCAACAACCACCCAACCGGGTACGGGGCGGCCAAACTCTTGCCGCACCACCTGCTGGTTGATCTGTTTGAGCACAAAACCACTTTGCGCCAGCGTTTCGGTCAGATATTGATGCCCGTGGCCGTAGCGTCCGCTGGGCAGCAATTGAAACTGATGTTCCTGCATTGGGCCGTGTGTGTTCTCGGCAGAGAACACCAGCAGGCTACCCGGCGACATGGTGCGGTGCATGGCGGCAAGCAGGGGCAGCAGATCGCCAAAATAGATCATCAGATCCGCCGCACAAACCAGGTCAAACCGGACCTCGGTTTGCGCAAGCCAGCCGGTCAGTTCGGCCTGGATCAACTGGTCATACACGGCACGGTGGCGGGCTTGCTCCAGCATCTTGCCAGAGAGATCCACACCGATCAGTGTGCTGGCGTAGCCACGCAAAAAGGAGCCGCACCAACCGGTGCCACAGCCGGCATCGAGCACTTGCCACTGGCGACGCGGGGCGACCAGGCGCGCCAGGGTTTCATCCAGCGCCTGCGGAATGGCATAGCCCAGTTGTTCCAGGCGCGCGTCGAACGTGGCCGCGTAATCATCAAACGTGGATTCAACATAATCATCAGCGCAGCGGCTGGGGACGTTTTCGCCGGAGCAGGCGGCCAGCAAGTGGGCGGCCGTAGGGTTACCCGGCTCACGCGCCAGCCAGTCCCGGTAGACTTGAGCGGCGTCATGAATGCGGCCCAGCCGGTAGAACGCAATGCCGCGCATGGCCGGCGGCTGGCCTTCTGCAGGCTTGAGCACGTAGGCGCGGCACACATAACCGGCGCCTTCTTGTTCATGGCCGTGGCGCATTAACCAGTTGCCGTAGTTATCCAGCGCATCAACCTGATGTGGGGCCAGCGCCACGGCGCGTTCAAAGGCCGGGCCAGCATCATTGTCACGGCCAATGGCCTGCAACATGGCGCCGTAGTTATTCCAGTAAGTGGCATTGCTGCCGTCACGTTCGATCGCGGCCAGAAACTGCCCGGCGGCATCAAGCTGTGCGCCTTGCCCGGCCAGGACGTTACCCAGATCGTTGCGCCAGCCGGCGATGTCCGGCATTTGCGTACAGGCATCGACCAGATACCGCAGCGCTTCTGCGCCGTTGCCTTGCTGGTGTCGCAAAATGCCCATGCCATGCAACGCCAGCGCATTGGTGCCGTGGGCCAGAATGGCCTGATAAGCCGCCTCGGCCTCGGCCAGGCGGCCATTCAGATGCAGGGTAATAGCTTGCTGCACAATCTGCGGTTCGCTGGCAAACACGGCGTCGCGTTCGGTCATGGCCCCTGCCTTGAGAAATTCAAAAACTCGCCAACCGGCGCAGCGCGCGGATTGAGGCGTTGCGTCTATCTTCCCATCAAATATGCCGTTTGCGTGTATCCGCCATGTATCAAACGGAAAAAAGGCCACCGTTGAGGTGGCCTTGAGTCAAACGGGCGGGACGATCAGTCCCACGCGGGCGCCAGACCATCCGGGTTGACCAGTCGCTCGTTGCGATCCAGTTCAGCGATACGCGCCATATCATCCAGACTGAGCTTGAGGCTGGCGGCTTTCAAATTGCTGGCCAGATTCTCCGGCTTGGTCGAAGACGGAATCACGGCGTACCCCTGCCGGATGGCCCATGCCAGCGCCACTTGCGCCGGTGTGGCGTTGTGGCTGGCGGCTATCTCGTTGATCACCGGGTCTTTGAGCACCGCACCATAGGCTAGCGTCATGTACGAAGTGATATGAATCCCCTGGCTTTGCGCAAAATCCACCACCTTACGGTTTTGCAGCCACGGGCTCAGTTCAATCTGGTTGGTGGCAATGTGCTCCGCACCCACGGCGGCAATGGCTTCCTTCATCAAAGCCACGGTGAAATTGGAAACCCCGATCAAGCCGGTCAGCCCTTGCTGTTTTGCCTCGGCCAACGCGCCCATGAATTCCGCCACCGACACCGCGTTGCCCGGCGAAGGCCAGTGGATCAGTACCAGATCTGCGTGATCTGTCCGCAATTTGGTCAGGCTCTCTTTCAGGCTGGGAATCAGCTTCTGGCGAGAGAGGTTGTCCGTCCAGATTTTGGTGGTGATAAAGAGTTCGTCACGCGGGACACCGCTCTTGGCAACGGCCTGACCAACCTCGGCCTCGTTGCCGTAGATTTGCGCCGTATCAATGGCGCGATACCCGGCCGCCAGCCCATTGGTCACGGAATCGATGACGACCTGATCTTTCAGGCGGAAGGTGCCCAGACCCAGTGCGGGGATACTCATGATGCTTCTCCAGATGTCTTGGTGGATGTGTGATCAGACATGCCCGACGGCATGCAGTTGCCGTGCAGTATGGAGAAAAGCGCTTGTTGCTTGAATGGGGTTTTTGTTGAAGGAATGTTGATTTTTGGTCAAGTAA
>JASLES010000374.1 GCA_030151005.1 Silvimonas sp. | reverse complement strand
GCGTCGCCCGTGCCGCGGTACCAGTGTTCTTCATCGATACGCTGCTGGGCGGGCAGCAGGTCGACAAACTCGTTCATCTCGTTGCGCAGAAAAGACCAGCCGCGCTGCAAATGGCGCAACAGGCTGTGCGATTTGTACTGCGTAATGACGCCAATGCGCCGTATGCCCGAGTTCAGGCAGTTAGAGAGGGCAAAGTCGATGATGCGAAATTTGCCACCAAAATGGACCGCCGGTTTGGCCCGGCGATCCGTCAGGGCTTTCAAACGGGAACCACGACCACCCGCCAGCACCAGCGCCACCGATTTGTTCGGTAATTGCCGGGCCAGCGTAATTTTGTCCATGATCGGATATTGCATGGTGGTCTCCACGGTTTTCTGGTGAGCGCCCATTGTTCTGCCCCTCTTTGTTGGTGGTGTTTGTCAGGTCACAACCGTGGGTTCGGTTCGACCCGTGATCTGTGAGATGCGGGCCAGTTCACGCGAGGTCGTGATCAGGTCAGCCAGCGCGTCCTGGGTCGGCGTGGCATGACGCGCCACATCGGCCTCGTAGCTTTCAAGATAGACCCGCAATGTGGCGCCTTCCGTACCCGTGCCGGACAGGCGGTAGATCAGGCGTGCGCCGTCTTCAAAAATAATGCGCACACCCTGTTTTTGGGTGGTCGAACCATCGACCGGGTCATGGTAGGCAAAGTCATCGGCCAGCTTGACCTTGCGATGCGCCAGTTGCGTGCCGGCCAGTTGCGGCAGGCGGGCGCGCAACTCATCCATCAGCTTGTTGGCGGCATCGGTATCAATGCCTTCGTAATCGTGGCGCGAATAGAAATGACGGCCGTATTTGGCCCAATGTTCAGTGACGATCTGGTTCACGCTCTTGCCGGTGGCCGCCAGAATGTTCAGCCAGTACAGCACGGCCCAGACGCCGTCTTTTTCGCGGATATGGTTGGACCCGGTGCCATAGCTTTCTTCACCGCACAGCGTGGCTTTGCCAGCATCCAGCAGATTGCCGAAGAATTTCCAGCCTGTAGGCGTTTCAAAACAAGGCACGCCCAGCGCTTTGGCGACCACATCGGCCGCTTGCGAGGTCGGCATGGAGCGCGCGACGCCGCTGATCCCCTGTTTGTAACCGGGCGCCACGGTGGCGTGGGCGGCAATGATGGCAAGGCTATCTGACGGGGTGACGACCAGCTGACGGCCAACGATCATGTTGCGATCTGCATCGCCGTCTGATGCCGCGCCGATATCCGGGGCGTCGGCGGCGTTGAGGTGATCCACCAGATCGCTGGCGTAGACCGGGTTCGGGTCTGGATGATGGCCGCCAAAATCTTCCAGCGGTACACCGTTCACGACAGACCCTTTGGGCGCACCCAGCAAGTCTTCAAAAATATGTCTGGCGTATGGCCCGCCGACGGCAGAGAGGGCGTCGTAGCGGATGCGGTGGCCGGTGGCCAGCCACTGTTTGATAGCGGCAAAGTCAAACAACTGCTGCATCAGTTCGCTGTAGTCCGCCACGGGGTCGATGATCTCAACCGACATGCCATCCAGCGTGCCGCTGCCGATGGTATCGATATCGTAATCGGGCGCATCAGAAATCAGGTAACGGGTAATGGTGCCAGTTTTGGCGTAAATGGCGTTGGTGACTTTCTCCGGGGCAGGACCACCGTTATCAATGTTGTACTTGATGCCGAAATCGCCATCCGGACCACCTGGATTGTGCGAGGCCGACAAAATGATGCCGCCAGAGAGCTTGTGTTTGCGGATTACACAGCTGGTGCCCGGGGTAGACAAAATGCCACCCTGACCGACCATGACTTTGCCAACGCCATTGGCAGCCGCCATTTTCAGGATGACCTGGACCGCGGCGCGGTTGTGGTAGCGACCATCGCCACCCAGGGCCAGGGTTTTGCCTTTGACGTCGCCCAGCGCATCAAAAATAGACTGGACGAAGTTCTCCAGATAATGCGGCTGCTGGAAAACGCCGACTTTCTTGCGCAGCCCCGAGGTGCCCGGCTTCTGACCGGCGATGGGCTGGGTGGTGATGGTTTGCGTACTCATGATGTTGACCTGTTCTAAAGCACTGTTGAGCTGAGCGGCGGCCCCATCGGGCCGGATGCCGCGTGGGTACAACTGCTCTCATTGTTGAGCCGGGCCGGCATTCCCCGTCATGACGGTGACACTGCGCGGCGAGGCACGATATTCGTCCTGATGCAGACCTGATTCTTTGGCTTCGGCGCTAGCCAGTGCAACGCGCCAGCAGCCGGGGGGTAAACGAAACTCCAGTTGGTGCGCAGAGCCATTGATGAGCAACAAAATGCTGCCCTTTAAGGCCATCATCATGGCGTGCGCGGCGTTGTCGTCCCAGTCGTGCGATTTCAATACTGCGCCGGAGGGGTTGAGCCATTGCACATCGTATTGGCCGTCCGGCGAGGGCGTATCTTGCCACCATTGGCCGTTGACCAGAATGGGGCAAGCCTTGCGCAAGGCAATCAGGCTGGCGACAAAGCTGATCATTTCATCGTCGGCGGTGTCCCAGGCCAGCCAACTGGTGGCATTGTCCTGGCAATAGGCGTTGTTGTTACCGTGTTGGGTCTG